>CADCPL010000288.1 GCA_902803305.1 uncultured Lachnospiraceae bacterium | reverse complement strand
AGATAATTCTGCGCTTCCTTTATATCGGCGCAGATGATGTTGACACGGTCGCCAAGACCGTTTGCGGCAACGCTCCTTCTGGCCAGATCCGCTGCAGGTTTTTGTATCTCAATGCCGACAAGCCTCTCGGCCTGCGTCTTGGCCGCCATCAGGATCGGGATTATACCGTTGCCGGTGCACAGATCGAGAACCTTTTCTCCCCTTTTTGCAAAAGCATATCCTGACAAAAGCACCGCATCCATTCCGAAGCAGAACATGCCCGGATTCTGGATTATCTTATATCCGCACCTTTCGAGATCGTCTACGCGTTCTCCTTCATTTAGTTCAATCGTCGTCCAGTTTGGATTTTCCATCTTTCTTTTCTAATCTTTCAAGTTCTTCGAGCTCCCGCTCTTCCTTGATCTCCTCTTCGGACTTCTTGTTCTTCTGATCCTTCTTGTGGCGGGCCTTGAACTTCAGCTCATCCACATGATACTCGCGAAGTTCCTTCTCATCATCGACCTCGACAACAACCTTGACAAGCTGCTTGAGCACGTTCGTCTCTCTGACCTCGCCCTTGCTTCCGTCGGGAGTAGTGACCGTATCACCGACTCTCGGAAGCTTTTTGCCCTGCTCCTCATACACGAGCGCTTCATTCTGAAGGCAGCACATGAGCCTTCCGCATATGCCCGATATCTTCGTCGGATTGAGCGACAGGTTCTGCTCCTTGGCCATCTTGATCGACACGGGTGCAAAATCAGACAGGTACAGGTGACAGCACAGCGGACGTCCGCATATGCCCATGCCGCCGAGTATCTTGGTCTCGTCTCTAACACCTACCTGGCGAAGCTCGATCCTCGTTCTGAACACGCCGGCAAGATCCTTGACGAGCTCACGAAAATCAACCCTTCCGTCTGCGGTAAAATAGAACAGCACCTTATTATTGTCAAAGGTATATTCCGCATTTATGAGCTTCATCTCCAGGCCGTGCTTATGTATCTTTTCAAGACAGATCTTGTAAGCGTCCTTTTCCTTTTCGCGGTTTCTCTTTTCTCTCTCGTCATCATCGCCGGTTGCCTTGCGGATAACGTTCTTGAGAGGCTGGTTTATCTTCTCATCGGGAACTTCCATGTTCGGCTGGACTACCGTTCCGTACTCCACGCCTCTGGCGGTCTCGACGATCACATGCTCGCCTCTTTTGAATTCGATATCCTTCGGTCCGAAATAGTATATCTTTCCGGCCGTTCTGAATCTGACTCCTATCACTTTGGTCATTTTAATTCTCCTTTATCGCAAGCAGCAACATCTCCATTGCCAGCTCGTAGTTTACGTTTGCACGAAGTCTTTGCTTCGTCTTGTCTATCGTACGAAGTATCTTTTCGATACCCTCGTAGCTGTCATGCTCTGCCTCGCGGACAATGGCATCTTTTTCATCCCGGAACACAAGCGCGCTCTCATCCATCGTCGCCTTATACAGCAGGACATCTCTGTACCAAACCGTCATTATGTCGAGAAGATCGTACACGCTCAGCTTGTACTCGCTTAGCTTCATCATCGTTTCGATGAGTGCCGACATATCCATCTTGCGTACGTTCTTCAAGATCCTTACGGCTTCATCCTTTATCTCTTCAAAATCCTCGCTTGTCGCAAGGCTTCTGGCCTTACCTATATTTCCTCTTGCAAATGCGGTGCATATGTCCGCCCTGTAATCGGGTATCTGCACCTCACTCATCAGATGGTGCTTTACAACCTTGTCTTCAACCGGTCTCATGTCAAGCTGTACGCATCTGCTGATGATGGTTGGAAGCATCGATGACAGGGATGTTGCAAGCAGCATTATCACCACATATTCGGGCGGCTCCTCGAGAGTCTTGAGAAGTGCGTTCTGCGCCTGCGGTGTCATCTTCTCCGCTTCGTTCATGATGTATATCTTCCACTTGCTCTGATACGGCTTCACCTGCGCGTCGCCCACGATCTGCTCCCTTATGTCATCGACCGATATCGTGTTCGGCTTCTGGTGAGTCACGGTGATGATGTCGGGATGGTTGGCGCTTGCGGCCTGGATGCAGGACTTGCATTTGCCGCACGGCTTGTATCCGTCCTCGGGATGTTCACATACGAGAGCATTCGCAAATATGCGGGCGATGAATTCCTTGCCCTGCATGCGCTCGCCCGTGATCAGGTAGGCCTGGCTGATACGCCCGGAGGTGATCGCGATCCGGAGGTGATCCTTGATATGCGATTGTCCGATTATACTGTCGAAGTTATTCATCTTCTTTT
>CADCPL010000287.1 GCA_902803305.1 uncultured Lachnospiraceae bacterium | reverse complement strand
GATTTCCCGGGAAATATCCGGCTAACCGGTTTGATCAAACAGTGATCTCGATCTGATCTTCTTCAAATCCGACTATGCAGCTCTCATAATAGCCGTCACCTGTTGTTCGAGGACCACTTAATACCTCAAAACCGTCTTCCCGGAATTGTCCTGTCAAACGGTCAACTTCCTCAACACTTCCCACAGAAAAAGCTATATGGATATATCCGGTACGATCGGTCGACTTGGTAATATCCTCCATGGAAGGCTTGTTCATGATCTCAAGCCGTGCACCGTCATCAAAGCTGATAAAGTATGATCTGAATCCCGTTGTCTTGTTATGATATCCATCATTCGAAGTCCCTCCGAGATACTTCACAAAGAAATCTCTGGCCGATTCCGGCTCATTCACATACATAGCAATATGTTCAATCTTCATATCCGATCCTCGTATTATCCTGTAATATCCCGGTCGTATTTATGATCATCCGGCAAGAAAACCTCTTTTGATATCCTGCACGAAGTGCCGGATGCTCCTGGCGAGGGGTATCCTGTATTAAACAATCTACAGTTCATGGTAGTATGGACAGATGTTTTCATAATGCCCATCCTTCATACGAAATCCCCCGGGAATAGTCCCGAGTTGCACAAAACCCAGTCGCTCGTACAAATGTCTGGCATGAGTATTGCTTTCAACAACCGCATTGAACTGAAGCACCCGAAATCCAAGTTCCCTACCTTTATTCAGGCAATCCTGAACTAATCGCTCCCCAATGTGTTTACCCCTGGCATCTGATGAAACCGCATAGCTGGCATTACAGATATGACTGCATCTTCCGACATTATTGGGATGCAGAATATAAAGTCCATATACTTTCCCATCCTCTTCCGCAACAGCCGTATAACTCTGTTCCGCAAAGAACTCCGCTCCACTTTCTGTATCCAATGATTCTTCCTGCGGAAAAGCGACCCCTTCTTCCACAACTTCGTTCCAGATCCTGATGATCTCCGGCAGATCCCGGTCAGTGTATTCTCTAATGATCATTTCTGCTCATCTCCTCTGTCCATGAAAGGCTTTTCCTTCGTGTTATCCATTCACAGTCCCATTATCGTATTATGATAGATTTTTGCGGAAAAGACAAACGAACATACGGGCACCTTATGCGCATAAGGTCAATAGTAAAATTTAAAAAATTTTTAATATTTACTATCGGAATCCATAAAAGCTTGATTTTCTGGGCTTTGTCACCGTGTCCCTGATTACAAGCCTTACAGGAAGCGTGATCTGATGATCGGTTTCTTCACCCTTTATCTGTTTAAGAAGTGTCTGGGTGGCCACTACACCCTTTTTCTTTACGTCCTGGTGCACGGTTGTAAGCGCAGGCCGGTAGAGGGAGCCAAGCATATTATCATCGAAACCGGCAATGGAAACGCCCTCGGGAACCCTTATTCCGCGATCCTGCAGGGCGGACATGAGTGTAACGGCATAAAGGTCGGAAACGCACATTATGGCCGTGTAATCAAGAGCCCTGCGGCATATCTCTTCAAGGCTTGCATCTATCCCGTCCGCCTTAGGCCTTATCTTAAGAAAATCTTCTTCCTTAAATTCTATACCTGCTTCTCCAAGGGCCTTCTTATAGCCTGTTAGCCTGGCAAGATCCACACCCTTGCTGTTATCTGACATGAAGGCGATCTTCTCATGGCCGCAGGAAATGATATACTTTACCATTTCGTATGTACCCTGCTCATCATCAAGGCCTACATTGGTAAAGTGTTTAAGTCCTTCTATAGAGTAAGTATCAATGCATACGATGGGTTTCTTGTATCTGGTGGAAACCCTTATACCATCATCATCAAGCATTCCGAAAAGAATGAGGCCGTCAACATTCCAGGTTGAGACATGACGCATGATCTTTTCCGTATCTCTCGAAATATATAGCATCATGAAGTAACCCGCATTCCTTATCGTTTCCTCGATTCCGCCGATAAGCTCGGAAACAAACGGGTCCATTATAAGGTTCTCGTATTTGTCAGCCCTTGCCTTAAGGGCCACTCCGATGATCTTGCTTTCATTCTGTGCAAGATTCCTTGCATTTATATTGGGAACATAGTCAACCTG
>CADCPL010000286.1 GCA_902803305.1 uncultured Lachnospiraceae bacterium | reverse complement strand
CAGGGACAAGGTCTGTAACAGCATGAAGAAGCAGAAACCTCATGATCCGAACGCACCGTATGACGGGTATGACGAGAAGGATGATACCGAAGAACGTGCGAGAGGCGAAAGACTCGCAAAAGTAATTCCGGTTACCGACAATATAAAAAGTGCCTATCATTCGTCAAAGGATATATACGATGATGTGCTCACCCAGGGGAACATCTGGAGCAGAATGTACATGAGCTTCTTCTGGGAAGGGACGGATGACAGGGAAGTGGCAAAGAGGATACTTTCATACATACCGGATGATTTTCACGGAGAGATACTTGACGTTCCGGTCGGAACCGCGGTATTTACCGAGGAGAAGTGGAGAAACTTGAAAAATGCCGGGATAATGTGCCTTGATTACAGCGAGGATATGCTTGAAAAGGCGAAGGCAAGGCTCGGAAATTGTGAACATATCTCGTTTGTTCAGGGCGATGTCGGACAGCTGCCGCTTGCGGATAACAGCTGCGATATAGTTCTTTCCATGAACGGTTTCCACGCGTTTCCCGATAAGAATAAGGCGTTCCGGGAAACATACCGAGTCCTCAAACCCAGAGGACAGTTCATTGCATGTTTTTATATCAAAGGAAAGAATAAAAGAACGGACTGGCTTGTGCACAGGATACTGTCGAAGAAGGGATGGTTCACACCGCCGTTCCCGACGGAGGAGCAGCTACTTAAGATCCTTGACAGGCTGTACCTTCAGACCGATTACAGCGTGGACGGTTCGATCGCGTATTTCAGATGCATAAAAGGAGAATGAGAATGCATTGCGTTGCAAGAAAGCCTAAATGATTTTTAATGGCAAAGAGTTAGCGTACGCTAACAAAAATGATAGGGAGGATTGTCATGGGAAATGCTGTCATTATAGCGATACTCGTCCTGATCATCGGACTTGCCGTATACAGCACGATACGCAGAATACGATACGGATCTTCATGCTGCGGTGAGCGGGACCCGGCAGAAAAGAAGATAAAAGTAGCGGATACGAACATACACAATTATCCGTACACATATACTCTTCAGGTTGACGGGATGCATTGCGCAAACTGCGCGCGCCGTGTTGAGAATGCATTGAACAGGATTGAAGGAAGATGGGCGACGGCAGATATAGGCAGGAAAGAGGTACTTCTGCGCTCGAAAAGAGAAGAGACAGAGAAAGAAATAGGCAGCGCAATTGATTCGGCAGGTTATACGATGCTGTCATTCAGAAAACATTAATTTTTTTAGGAGGATGTTTATGAAGAAACTATCTGAATTGAAGAAGGACACTAAAGGCGTCATCACAGCCGTAAACGGCGATCCGCGTTTTATCAGCAGGATCACATCGATTGGTCTTACGCCGGGATGTCAGGTCACCGTGATCAAGAATGAAAAGAACAGACCGCTTCTTGTTTATTCGCGCGATACGATGATCGCACTGAACAGATCGGAGTGTGCTTTGATCGAAGTGGAAGGAGGGGCGGCAGTATGAGTGAAACAGTAGTAGCTCTTCTGGGACAGCCAAACTCAGGCAAATCCACATTGTTCAACGCCCTTACGGGAATGAGACAGCATGTCGGGAACTGGCCCGGAAAAACAGTTGAAAAAAAGGAAGGAAGCTTCAAGCATAACGGAGCTGATTATCTCGTGGCGGATCTTCCGGGAACATACAGTTTATCCGCAAACTCTGATGAAGAGATCATCACAAGAGATTATATAGCGTCGGGCAAGGCCGATGTTGTGTGTATTCTGGCAGACAGTTCCCAGTTGGAGCGAAGCCTCTATATGCTTGCCGATTATGCAGGCATCACGGTACCGTGTTTTCTCGTTCTTAATATGAGCGATGTAGCCAAAGAGCAGGGAAAGACTATTGATGCGGCGGAACTGGAAAAGAAACTCGGAATCCCCGTCGTGCTGTTTTCGGCACCTGACATAAAGGCATACGATGGATTTTATTCGGCACTTGAGCGTGCCGTTAAAGGCAAAACTGTACTGAACCCGGAGGAGCTTGAAGTCAAATATGTTGAGCTGGATGCTTATGACAGGATCAAGGAGCTGATACCGGATAACATAATCCCGGGATATTCCAAGGTGTGGCTTGCAACAAAAGCTGTTGAGGGAGATGCACCTGTGATCGCAAAGATAAAAGCAGCGCTTAACGGAGCTGACAAGACGGCATTTGAGGAGGCGTTGGCAACAGTTGACAAAGGTGTCGTTCTTACAGGCGAGAGAAAGTTCGCCTGGATCGACGGACTGTTGTCCGGGACTGCAAAAACAAAGAAGACAAGTGTTACGCTCGGAAAATTTGACAGAATCATCACACACCGCATATGGGGAAAGCCCGTTGTGATATTGACCATTGTTCTCGGGCTGATAGCGTCATTCATCCCGGCACTCCCTCTTATGGGGATCGGCAGTCTTATCGGGAATATTCCTGATCCGCTGAACGAAACGCTTTTAAGTGTCGGATGTCCTGCGTTCATTGCGGCGATCATCTGCGATGTTCTGATCCGCTCTGTTGCGTTTATCGTCCAGATGCTCGGGTTCGTATTCGGAGTCACTCTTGTGTTCGGTCTGCTCGAAGAGATCGGCATTATGGCCAGGATTTCCTACGTGTTTGACAATACAATGGCGAAGTTCGGCCTTCAGGGGAAATCGGTCATGCCTTTCCTGATCAGCTTTGGCTGTACCATGGGCGGCGCTGCGGGCACAAGAGTCATAGATAACTGGGGGCAGAAAGTTCTGACGATCGCGCTTGCGTGGGCAGTTCCATGCGGAGCGGCCTGGGCAGTAATCCCTATGTTGTCCACGCTCTTCTTTGGGGCGTGGGTGCCGGTGATAATCCTGGTCATTCTTCTTGTTATGGTTTTGCATATGTGGCTGACAGCCAAGCTTTTCGGACGCTCGCTCGTCAAAGCAGAAGACAGGTACGGAATGATAATGGAACTTCCCCCGTATCATAAACCGAAGTGGGGTGCGCTCTTGCGTTATGTGTTTGGACGTACAAAGGATACATTCATAAGAGCATTGAAGGTTGTTGTGGTGGTTGCACTTGTTTTCTGGCTGTTGTCATATACATCAACCGGGGACATCACTGCAAGCATTCTTTACAAAGTGGGACACTTTATTGAACCTGTTACAAAACTGTTCGGTATGGGATGGCAGACGTTTATGGCGTTTATCGCTTCGAGCCTCGGAAAAGAAGGTGCACT
>CADCPL010000285.1 GCA_902803305.1 uncultured Lachnospiraceae bacterium | reverse complement strand
TCTTCATGAAAAGAAGGCTCTTCGTATACAAAAGGATTGATGAACCACTTGTCGGCCGAGTGAAGAGCGTGATATGCCCATCTCCAGCAGGGAGCACCGCAGCAGATGGCGTCTCTGTCATAAGATTGTATGGAAGTACGGATATTCAGGAAATTCGGTTTTACGGTATCTTTGATGATCATACATAATTCATTCATGATTAATCCTCCTTGTCGTGGGCTTAATATAAGTGTACAATATCATCAAAATCTGTATCAGTAAAATTGAAATAAATGAACATATGATTCAAAAAAACCGAATCATGGAGACCGGATATGACACTTACGCAGCTATGTACTTTTATAAAGATTACCGAAACGAACAGTTTTTCCGCGGCCGCGGAAAGTCTGGGATATGCGCAGTCTACTGTTACGATGCAGATCAAACAGTTGGAGGATGAACTGGGTTGTGCGTTGTTTGAGCGTCTCGGAAAAACAATCTCAGTCACCACGTCGGGGGAACGGCTCATAGCATATGCGGAGAAGATGCTCCAGTTAGAGAGGGATATCCGCCTTGATGTGACGGATGAAGATGATCCGGCGGGTGTATTGAAATTAGGAGTATCTGAGTCTTTATGTATAAACAGATTCCCGAAGATACTGATGGAGTATAATAAGAATAATCCGAGGACGGAGATCAGGATACAGTTTGTTACGCACGAAAATATCCCCGAGCTTCTGCAGAAGGGAGAACTAGACATGGTTTATACGCTTAACCCGCTTATCGAAGATGAGAGGATCAGGATCCTGCACAAGAAGCGTGAAAAACTGATCTTCTGTACATCTCCCGATCATCCTATGGCAGGTAAGACCATTCGGGAAAAAGATCTGAAGGATGTGCCGCTGCTTCTGACCGGACACAACTGCAATTTCAGACATATGCTTATCGCGGATCTTGAAGAAAACGATGTCCTGCCGAATATAGTGCTGGAAACGAGCAGTAAAGAGATCCTGAAACAATTTGCGCAGGGCGGGTTCGGAGTAGCATTCATACCGGAGATGACATCGGAGGAGGAAATAAAGAAAGGTATACTAAAACGCCTCACATGGAAGGGAACAGATTTTCCTGTTTATTCACAGGTTTTGATCCACAAAGATAAACATCAGAATAAAGCCATCAACGGGCTGGTCGATATAATAAAGGAAGCGGGTTGAATAATGAATAAGAAAAAACGAATAACAAATGAGATCGAAACTGCGCTATTTGAGATGCAGGATCTTAAGTATAAGAAAATGCAGGAAAAGATCATTCCGACTGCAGAAGCCGATTCCGTGATCGGTGTAAGAACACCGGAGCTTCGCAATCTGGCAAAGAAGTATGCCAAAACAGAAGATATACAGGATTTCCTGGATGAACTTCCGCACCGATATTTTGACGAGAATCAGCTCCACGCGTTTATCATTTCCGAGATAAAAGATTATGAAAGATGTATGGAAGAACTGGTCAGATTTCTGCCGTTCGTTGATAACTGGGCGACCTGCGATCAGATGTCTCCGAAAGTATTTAAGAAACACCGGACGCAGCTGTTTGAGCATATCAAAACATGGATCCGGTCAGACAAACCTTATACGGTCAGATTCGCAGTAGGAATGCTGATGCAGCATTTTCTCGATGAGGATTTTGATCCGGCTTATCCGGAGATGGTTTCGAAAATCAGGTCGCAGGAGTACTATGTCAATATGATGATCGCGTGGTATTTTGCTACGGCCCTGGCCAAGCAGTATGATACTGTTCTGCCGTATATAGAGTATAAGAAGCTCGATGTATGGACCCATAATAAAGCGATCCAAAAGTCTGTAGAGAGTTACCGGATCACACCTGAGCAGAAAGAATATCTTAAGAGCCTCAAGATAAAGAAATAATTTCGGAAAACACTGCGTCCGATGTAAGGAGAGAAAAGAATGAAAAACCGCATTATAGCGATAGCGATAACGATGATCATGATCATGGCTTTGTGTCTTGCCGGATGTATGGGAACATCCGAAGAAGGATCGCAGATGTCTGCAGAGGTCGTGGAAACCGAACCCGAGCAGCAGGACGAGGCTTTGCCGGCCGAAGATACAGACATGCCGGAAACGGAAGAAAAAGAGGCTGACATACAGGAAGAACAGAAAGAGACGGAAGAAGCGGAAGAGGAACCGGAGCCCGAAGAGGAGCCGGCAGAAAAGCATGTTCGACTTCGACTTGATGATTCCGGACAGGATGTGTTCGCTCTTTGGGGAAGCGGAAAGCCCGATTACAGATACGGTCCTTCCATGATGATCCGGGAAGACGGAGGGATCGATGCGTGGTTTGCTTCTCCCGGTGACGGTAAGAAGGAGTATGACTGGATCACCTACAGGCACTCGGATGATGGAATCACATGGGGTAATGAGAAGGTCGTTCTGTCGCCGACTCCGGGAACGGCTGATCTCAAGTCCGTGTGCGATCCGGATGTTTTCTTCCATGACGGATATTATTACATGGGATATACGGCAACAGTCAACGAAGACGGACTGTGCAACAATGTGTTTCTTGCAAGGAGCAAAAATCCGGACGGACCTTATGAAAAATGGGGAAAAGACGGATGGGGATCAGATCCTGTTCCGATCATATATTTTGACGGTATAGATATAGGTTGGGGAGTTGGTGAACCCAGTTTTGTGCTTGTTGATGATACGCTCTATGTGTACAATACGCTCGATTCTTTTTCTGATGTATACGGATGGGTCAGGGCTACTCAGGTGCATACCACCGATATAACGGATCCCATGTGGCCCGACAAACTCGAGTACAGAGGGATCACGGCATACAGGAATGACTGTACGGATAATACAGGCTATACGTATGCGGATTCGGATTCCTGGTCGGTTGCCTATCTTGAGGACAGCGGTAAATTCATAGCGCTTACCACAAACAGACGGTTCAAGGATGACAGCTGTCTGCTGTATTATGAGTCTGATGACGGCATAAGTTTTGAAAGGGTATCCGAACTAAATACAAATGTTATAACCGGATGCCATAACTGCGGACTTATGTCTGATGAAAGAGGACATATAGGAAAAGATGACAGGTCTCTCATAGGATATGCCTACGCCGGATCGGGCAACTCCAAGTGGGGAGTCTGGGCAACAAGATTCGTTCCCGTATGTATCGACTATACGGATGAGATCGACCGCGGGGAAGACGGCGCAGAAAACCTTAAACAGAAGATATTCATCGACGAATCTCTTCTCGGAGAAGGGCCGATCATGCTCATGACTGACCAGCTTACATATACGACATATGTCGGAGCCGCATCTGTTCCCATAAGATTTTTCCTTATGGATAAATACAGAAGAAAAAGCCTTCTTCAGGAAAAAGTATATGTGGAAAAATATGATCACAACATCCTGGAGATGAACGAGGATGGGGAACTTGTTCCGTTAAGAGAAGGCGTTACAACTGTCGGACTTGAGTACAACGGACTTCGAAGAGATATATGTGTAAGAGTACTTCCCGAGGACTGCAGCGGGACGGAAATAAAGAAGTTTTATCCGGTATGCGACAGATATGACATAAGAGTTGATGAACGGATCATCCTGCAGGTAAGACCCATGGCGGTATTCGATAATTATGATATTCATGAATTGTCGGGTTATGAGATCATTGCCAATGATATAGCCTTCAGGTCATCCGATCCATCTGTATGCGTCATAGAAAAGGACGGAAAGATCACTCCGGTTTCAGCCGGAACTTCGGTCATAACGGTTGAAGGTACCGGGTGCAGATATACCATAGATGTGTATGTGACCGACTAGTCATTTTCGGATGATTCTTCAGGCTCTTCCGAAGGCTCCGGGGAAGGTTCTTCCGTCGGCTCGGGAGTCGGTGTTTCCGTCGGCTCCGGAGTGGGCGTTTCGGTTGGTTCCGGAGTGGGAGTCGGTGCTTTCGTCGGCTCCGGTGTCGGATCTTCGGTAGCTGTCGGCTTCGGAGTGGGAGTCGGTGTTTTAGTCGGCTCAGGAATAGGAGTCGCCGTCGGTTCCTGTGTAGGCTTGGGAGTCGGGGTCGGTGTTTTTGTAGGTTCGGGGGTCGGAGTCTGAGTAGGCTCGGGTGTGTATTCCGGAGTAGGGGTAGCGGTCGGAACAGGGGTAGGTACCGGTGTGGTCTCTACCATCATGTTCATGAGCTCCTGAAGCTTTGATGCGTCTATACCGGAACCGTCATCCATTGTAACCTTTGTGTTCTTCGGATTGGGTTTTATGTAATGAACGGTATATTCGCCTTCATCCGAGATTCCCGGAACCGGATGATGAACTATATAGTCAAGTATCGCACGACAGCCTTCACCGTTGTAGTGAAGACCGTCGCCGGCGTCATATTCGGACCTGACCTGTCCGCTGTCGGCAGTCAGTATCTCGGACACATTAAGATAGAATATATGCTTTTCTTCAGCGGTCTGCAGGAGAAAAGCATTATATTTTTCTATCCATGAATTTTGAACAGTTTTTTTGTATGCACCGTTATCATTGACGGGACCTATGGACATAAGGACTATATTGGAATTGGGCGCCTGACTCATAACGGTGTCGATCAGATCGATGAAAGAATTTTTGTAGTGGTCTTCCGAAGGATCGTTGATCCCGTTTACACCGAGAGCGATATAGATAACAGGGGCCTGATGAGCCGCAAGATATGATTTGAGGGTATACTGTTTTCCGGCATTGTTTATAAATGTGTTGTTCTTGAATGAAGGATGCGAGATACCTATCTGCGCAAGTGCCGCATCATCGTTGATAAGGCCGAAGTTTACCATGGCGACGGTCCTTGAATCGCCGAGAAAAACACATCTTCCGAGATATCCGTTCCTTGTGGAATCGTTTTTGGCCAGTATGGTGGTTGCCGCGGTACTTTCCACTTTTGTATCCGCGGAGGCGGTTTCCATTATCGTTACTTCGTCTTCCTCGGATCCTCCGGCATCATCCGTATCTTTTTCCGCTTCGATAGTAAGATCGAAAGGGTCTTCGGCATCTTCTCCTGCCGGAGAACTCTTAATGAGCACAAAGATGATGACAGCCGCAAGTATCAGCCCGGCTGCGACCGAAACGGAGATAATTACTATTTTTTTTGTAAGTAATGTCTTAAGATTCTTCATCATCTTCTTCCGACTCCGCTTCCGGCTCATACGCGGAAGGATCGGTTGTTGTAAATGAAAACAGTCTGAGTGCATTCGTTATCACAAACAGGCTTGATATGGACATGGCAGCGGCACAGAACATCGGATCAAGGAGCCATCCGAATGCTTTGTAGAAGCATCCTGCCGCAAGAGGTATTCCGATCACGTTATATGAAAGAGCCCAGAACAGATTCTGGCGTATTATCCTCAGAGTATCCTTTGAAAGTCTTATTGCATCTACCGCTGTAATGAGGCTGTCCTGAACGAGGACAACATCCGCAGCGTCGATCGCGACATCGGTTCCCGCGCCTATGGCGATACCGGAATCAGCTACGGTAAGAGCCGGTGCATCATTTACTCCGTCACCGATCATGGCTACTTTTCCCGTCTCCTTAAGTTTCTCTACAATCGCAGCTTTTTCTTCGGGAAGTACATCGGATATTACCTCATCGGGTTCTATCCCTACCTGCAGTCCCACGGCTTCCGAAGTTGCAAGTCTGTCACCTGTGACCATACAGACGTGGATATCCTCCGCGTGAAGTGCAGAAATAGCGGCAAAACTGCCTTCTTTTATCTCATCGGCAACAGCGATCACACCAAGCATTCCGGAATCAGAAGCAAAGAGAGTCGGTGTTTTTCCTTCTGCAACAAGTCTTCGGATGACTGCCGAAAATTCATTGCTGTATTCACTGTCGGCGCCCTCTTTTCCGATAAGACATTCGCCTATGAATGATTCGCTGCCTGCATAGACGGTACGCTTACTGCCGCTGATCATAAGGTCGGCCTTTATACCTTTTCCGGGTATGGCTTCAAAGCCTGTAGTCTCAAGTCTTTTGACAAATCTTTTTTCCGCATATGAACATATGGCTTTTGCAAGTGGGTGTTCACTCTTTGATTCGAGAGCATATGCTATGGACAACAGAAGGTCTCTGTGTTCGATATCGTTTTCGGTGCTGAGTATGTCAGTGACCTTCGGGTTTCCGGTTGTAAGAGTACCGGTCTTGTCAACGACGACTATCTGTGTCTTGCCGGTACTTTCCATTGCCTGAGCGGTTTTATACAGTATGCCGTGTTTGCTTCCGACATTGTTTCCGACCATGATGGCGATAGGTGCCGCTAGACCGAGTGCGCAGGGGCAGCTGACGATCAGAACACTGACGGTTCTTGCGACCGAAAATCCGATCCCGATGCCGGATAACATCCAAACGGTAAATGTTACGATCGCCAGTAAAATGACAAGCGGTATGAATACAAGACATATCCGGTCCGCGGTTCTTGATATGGCAGCTTTTCCTGCGGAAGCATCGGAAACCATCTGAACGATCCTGGAAAATGCCGTATCAGCTCCAACGCCGGTTGCGCGGCATGTCAGATATCCCGAAGTATTGATCGTGGAGGCGCAGACCGTCATACCGGGCTCTTTATCAACAGGAAGGGATTCTCCTGTAAGAGATGCTTCGTTCACTGCGCTCGTGCCGGACTCGACAATACCGTCAACGGGGATGCTCATGCCGGGCTTTACCACAAATATGTCACCCACATGTACTTCTTCAACAGGAACTTCTTTTTCCTGACCGCTCACGAGCAGAAGAGCAGTCTTGGCCGACATGTCGGTAAGATCACTAAGAGCATTTGAGGTCTTTCCGCGGGTTATCTCTTCAAGTACTTTTCCCGCAAGTACAAGAGTAAGGATGATGGCACATGATTCAAAATACAGTTCGGATTCACCGATGTATTCGGTAGAACCCTTATAATATATGATATTGATGATCGATACAGCCACGCTGTATATAAATGCCACTATGGCCCCGAGACTGACAAGTGTGTCCATATTGAACGAAGCGTGGATCACAGGTGTCAGACCGTTTATAAAGATCTTGCGGTTCAGGAATATGACCGCAAGGGAGAGTAAACATCTTATGATAAACAGGGGGATCTGACCCATAAGGTCCTGAAACAGTGAGAGAATGATCAGTACGACGGTTAAAATGACTGAAAGCAGCAATACCTTCGTCATTTTTTTATATTCGGACATAACGATACCTTTCATTTTGGCATGAGCCACAATATTTATAATAAACACAAGCATTATACTACAAAATATGGTAAAATGATACCATGGTAATCCTAAAGGGCACAAGAGTAGTTTCGGGAATAGCGATCGGAAAACTGTTCGTTTACATGCACCCCGACAAACATATATCAAGAGCGACAGTGGATGATGCAGAGGCCGAGATCGCGGTGTTCAATGATGCAAGACTAAAGGCCATAGACCAGCTTGAGAATCTGTATGAATCAACGGTTGCGTCTCTCGGCGAACTTAACGCATCGATATTTGTCGCACAGGAGATGCTGCTCGAGGATGCCCAATACATCACGTTTGTGGAAGATCAGATAAGAGAGCACGGGTATAACGCCGCATATGCGGTATCCCTTGCATCCGATGAATTCTCCCGCCTTTTCACGTCAATAGAAGATAAGTACATGCGCAGTCATGTGGCGGATGTCAGGGATGTATCCGAGAGGATGCTCAGGATACTCTGCGGTCTTGAGACGGAGCTTATCGAACCGGGGGAGGCCTGCATAATGGCATCGGATGATTTTAACGCAGGTGAGATCGTGCTCCTTAACAAAGATAATGTGCTCGGAGTAGCCACAATGTTTGGCTCGCCCGTCAGTCATGCAGCTATTCTTGCCGGTACGATGGGACTTCCTTCCGTGGTCGGTCTGGGGCAGGAGATGCTGTCGATATATGAAGGACGGAACGCCATACTAAACGGCATCAAGGGAGAGCTCATTATTGACCCGGACAAGAGAACTCTTGAGCGGATGAAGAGGAAACAGAAGGAGTTTGAAGAACAGCAGAAGATGCTCCTTCTTCTCAAGGGTAAGAACAACGTTACTAAGAGCGGATCATATATTAATGTATATGCCAATATAGGAAGTGCCGACGGCGCAGACATCGCGCTTGCTTATGATGCGGGCGGGATAGGGCTGCTTCGGAGCGAATTCATATACATGGACAGTCCGGCGTATCCCTCTGAAGAAGATCAGTTTGTGGCATACAAGGAAGTTCTCGAGAAGATGCGCGGCAGGAAAGTCATAATCAGAACGCTCGATCTTGGCACGGATAAGCAGGCGGCATATTTCAGGCCTGAAAAGGAAAACAATCCCGCGCTCGGATACAGAGCGATAAGGATCAGCCTCGCACAGCCGGGCATATTCAAGACACAGCTTCGCGCTCTTTACAGAGCATCCGCATTCGGGAATCTTGATATACTGTTTCCGCTTATCATATCAGTTGATGAAGTAAGACAGATAAAGAAGATCATCAAAGAAGTTACGGATGAACTCGATGCGGAAGGGATCGAATACAGAAAAGATTTAAGACTCGGGATCATGATAGAGACACCGGCTGCGGTCATGATCAGTGATAAGCTTGCAAAGGAAGTTGATTTTTTCAGTATCGGGACCAATGATCTGACGCAGTATACGCTTGCAATAGACAGGCAGAATCCGAAGCTTGAGACATATTTTAACAAGATGCATCCGGCTGTACTCAAGATGATAGAGATCACGGTAAGGAATGCACATGATGCAGGTATAGAGGTCGATATATGCGGTGAAGCGGCCGCAGATCTTGATCATACACAGGACTATATCGATATGGGGATAGACGCGTTGTCTGTTGCACCCAACATGGTCCTTCCGCTCAGAAAACGTATAAGGGAGTGTGACTGATGAAAACTGGATTTGATAACGACAAATACCTTAAGACCCAATCGGAGCATATCCGTGAGAGGATCGGAGAATTCGGGGACAAGCTTTACCTTGAATTCGGAGGAAAGCTGTATGATGATTTTCATGCGTCAAGAGTACTTCCGGGATTCGAACCCGACAGTAAGCTTCGTATGCTCATGCAGTTGTCCGATCAGGCAGAGATAGTCATAGTCATATCCGCGATGGACATCGACCGCAAGAAGATCAGAGGAGATATCGGGATAACATATGATGAAGATGTGCTCCGTCTCAAGCAGCTGTTCGAAGATAAGGGACTATATGTATCATCCGTTGTAGTAACCCATTTTACCGGTCAGGAGTCTGCCAAGAAGTTCAAAGAGCGGATGGAAAAAAGAAAGATCAACGTTTACATGCATTATTTCATCGAAGGATATCCTTCCAATATCCCGCTCATCGTAAGTGATGAGGGGTTCGGTAAGAACGACTACATCAAAACGACCAGACCTCTTGTCGTTGTCACAGCACCCGGACCCGGAAGCGGTAAGATGGCTACGTGCCTGTCTCAGCTGTATCATGAGAACAAGCGCAATATCAAGGCCGGATATGCAAAGTTTGAAACCTTTCCGATATGGAACATTCCTCTCAAGCATCCGATCAATCTGGCTTATGAAGCGGCAACGGCCGATCTTGATGATGTGAACATGATCGATCCTTTCCATCTTGAAGCGTATGGGAAGACAACAGTCAATTACAACAGGGATATCGAGATATTCCCGGTCCTCAATGCCATATTCGAAGAGATATACGGTAAGAGCCCGTACAAGTCGCCTACCGATATGGGAGTCAATATGGCCGGCAACTGTATAACGGATGACGACGTATGCTGTGAGGCATCAAAGCAGGAGATAATCAGAAGATATTATACGACACTTGGAAGAGTGGTCGAAGAGAAAGCAAATGAAAGCGAAGTTCTCAAGATCGAATTCCTAATGAAACAGGCCGGTATAACGACCGATGACAGAAAGGTCACGGTTGCGGCAAATGCACGTGCGGAGAAGCTCGGCGTTCCGACGGCTGCCATCGAACTTGAAAACGGTGAGATCATCACGAGCAAGACAACTGATCTTCTCGGAGCATCGGCAGCTCTCCTCTTAAATGCTCTTAAGCATCTCGGAGGAATAGATCATGATACGCACCTCATATCTCCGGAGGCGATAGAACCCATCGCGGAGCTGAAAGTCAAGTTCCTCGGAGGAAAAAATCCCAGGCTGCATACGGACGAAGTCCTCATCGCATTGTCGATAGCGTCCATTTCCGATGAGAATGCCAAGATCGCATTGTCGCAGATCCCCAAACTGAAGGGACTGCAGGTACATACATCGGTAATGCTTTCGCCCGCGGATATACGCACGTTTAAGAGACTGGGAGTGGAAGTTACGAGCGAACCACAT
>CADCPL010000284.1 GCA_902803305.1 uncultured Lachnospiraceae bacterium | reverse complement strand
GGCGGTCACGAGCAGATGCATGCCTTTTACAGACGAGAAAGTAGGAGACACATGTGTATGCTGCGGCAGACCTGCCAAACATTTAGTTTACTGGGGGAGGGCATATTAAATGAACATACTGGTAATCAACTGCGGCAGCAGTTCTCTTAAATATCAGCTCATCAATGCCGACACAGAGGAGGTCCTTGCAAAGGGTCTGTGCGAGCGTATAGGCATCGACGGAGGAATGCATACATATCAGAAAAAGGACGGCGACAAGATAAAGACAGAGGTCGATATGCCGAGCCATACAAAGGCAGTCGGGCTTGTGCTCGATGCTCTTACAGATCCGGCTGGCGGTGTCATAAAGAGCCTGTCGGAGATAGATGCTGTAGGACACCGTATAGTTCACGGCGGCGAGAAATTTTCAAGCTCCGTTATCATCGATGATGAAGTACTGTCGGCAATAAAAGAGTGCAACGATCTTGCGCCTCTTCACAATCCCGCGAACCTCATCGGAGTGGATTCGTGCAAAGAGCTTATGCCGGATGTTCCCATGGTCGCGGTTTTTGATACGGCGTTCCATCAGACAATGCCTCCCAAGGCATATCTCTACGGTATCCCTTATGAGTACTACAGAAAGTACAAAGTAAGAAGATACGGTTTTCACGGAACGAGCCATGACTATGTCGCACACAGAACGGCAGAGTTCCTCGGAAAAGATATAAAGGACATGAAGATCATAGTATGCCATCTCGGAAACGGTGCATCGGTAAGTGCGGTCTCCGGCGGCAAGTGTGTTGATACTTCAATGGGACTGACACCGCTTGAGGGCCTGATAATGGGTACGAGGAGCGGCGATCTTGATCCCGCGATACTCGAGTTCATCTCGAATAAGGAAAACCTGTCGATATCCGAAATGCTCACGGTGCTTAACAAGAAGTCGGGTGTTCTCGGATTATCGGACGGTATATCAAGTGACTTCAGAGATCTCGGTGAGGCTGCCGATTCCGGAAACGAACAGGCAAAGACCGCGCTTGAGACATATGCATACCGTGTTGCCAAATACATAGGCGCTTATGTTGCGGCAATGAACGGAGTGGATGCGATCACGTTCACGGCAGGAGTCGGAGAGAACAATATCTCGGCAAGAGCGCAGATAGGAAGCTACCTTACATATCTGGGAACAGAGATCGATGAGAAGAAGAATGCAGTAAGAGGTGAGGAGACGATCATCTCCAAAGACGGCTCCCGTGTTCCTGTTCTCGTGATCCCGACCGATGAGGAAATGTCCATAGCCAGACAGACGGTAGCGCTTGTAGGCAAGAGGTAAGAAATGCAGGAATTTCCCGCAAAAGTCAGGACCATCATAAGCCGGCTCCAGGATGCAGGATACGAAGCATATGCGGTCGGAGGATGTGTACGGGATTCATATATGGGACGTATCCCGAATGACTGGGACATTACTACCAATGCACTTCCTGCGCAGGTCAAGGAGATATTCCGTCGCACGATCGACGTTGGAATTGAGCACGGCACCGTGAAAGTCATGATGGGAAATGACGGCTACGAAGTGACTACTTACCGCATCGACGGTGAGTACGAGGACAGCCGTCATCCGAAAGAAGTGACTTTTACATCGGATCTTGCGGAAGATCTGAGACGTCGTGATTTTACGATAAACGCAATGGCATACAGCGAGAAGACCGGACTGGTTGATCTGTTCGGTGGCATGCAGGATCTTAAAGACGGCGTGATACGTGCCGTGGGAGACCCCGCGGAGCGGTTTGACGAGGATGCTCTTCGTATGCTGCGGGCGCTGCGATTTTCCGCGGCGTTTGATTTTAAGATAGAAGATGAGACCGCAAAGGCCATAAGCAGACTGTGCGGGAATCTGGCAAATATAAGCGCGGAGAGGATCAGGACGGAGCTTGAAAAGCTCATATGCTCCGATCACCCGGGAAGACTTCGGCAGGCGTATGACCTCGGAGTGACCGCGGTGATCTTTCCCGAGTGGGACGTGATGACAGAGTGCGAGCAGGTTACGCCGCATCATTTTACGAATGTTGGTGATCATACGATCGTTGCGCTTGAGTATATCGTTAAGCATTTTCATGATATCGACAAGAAGGAGGACAGGATCCTCCGGATAGCCACGATGCTTCATGACATAGCAAAGCCCGCAAAGAAGTTCAGAGGAGATGACGGAGCAGATCACTTCAAAGGTCATCCCGAAGAAGGCGTGGCGATGGCGGAGAGTTTTCTTCGAAGGCTCAAATACGACAACGATACGATCAAAAGAGTCAAGAAGCTCGTCAGATTCCATGATGATACGCCTGAGCTGACATACCCGTCCGTCAGAAGGTTCATTGTGGATGTCGAAGCCTCCAACATGGATAATCTCATGAGGCTTAAACTTGCGGATCTGTATGCGCACACGGACTATAAACGGGAAGAAAAACTCCGGCGTATAGAAACGCTTGATGAGATGTACAGGCAGATAATAAAAGACGGTGACTGTCTGTCGGTATCATCCCTTGCCGTGGGAGGGAACGATCTTATGGCAGAGGGAATACCGGCAGGACCGGCGATAGGCGCAGCTCTTTCGAAGCTTCTCGAAGCGGTTCTCGATGATCCGTCCGTTAACGAAAGAGAAAAGCTTCTTGACATTATACGTGGGAAGACCGAATGAAAAACATCGAGAAAGTTGTCATTCCGGTGATCATCATCGTGATCATCACGATGCTCGGAATATACTATATCGCAAAAGAATACGAAAAGCAGCAGGCGCAGAAACGTGCTGAGGAGATAAAGCAGACTGTCGACGAGAACAAGGATGAGAGCATAGATACCGAGGACCTTGTATATGAGAGCACGGCGATGCTTGTCGGCAAGGACGAGGAGACGGGAAAGCTCAAGTTCATATCGGTCGATCAGGACAAGCTGTTTGAACTTGAGGTCACGGGTAAGACTCCGATACTCGGAAAACACGGCAATAATCTGACACTGTCGCAGATACCTCTCGGTGAGATACTCGACGTGTCATACAGCATACACAGCAAGGATGTTCGCGGCCTTCAGATCAGTGATGAAGCATGGACTTTTACCGATGTCACAAAGTTTGATATCAATGAGGAAGAAGGCAGGATGGATGTCGCCGGGAGCACCTACAAGCTTCCCAAGACCGCTATCGTCTCATACGGTGATGAGCTTGCGACCTTTATGGATGTCACGAATGTGGACACTCTTACCGTAAAAGGATACGGGCGAAAAGTCTGCTCGGTGATCGTAGAGCGCGGCCACGGATATGTCAGGCTCATGAACGATTCGTATTTCGAAGGCGGATGGATCGAGGTCGGACAGGACATCATCAAGAAGGTCACGGAGGAGATGCTGATCCCCGTGCCCGAAGGCAGTTATCATGTCCGCCTGACCAACAGGGGATATGCGGCCGAAGAAGATGTTGAGATAGTAAGAGATGAGGAAACGGTGATCGACCTTTCCGAAGTCGATGTTAAGGAAGTAGCCATAGGTCATGTGGAATTTGACATCGTACCCGATTATGCGCAGCTGTTCATTGACGGCGTGATGACGGATTTCGAAGAAAGGGTTCCTCTGGAATACGGTATCCATCATGTTCATGTGGAACTTGCCGGCTATAAGAGCATCGACTCCAACATCAGGATATCCGATAAATACGCAAATATCGACATGGTGCTCGAGGAAGATACCGAAGAAGAGGAGACCGGAACTACCGTAAAGAAGAATAACGCAAATGCGGCACCGTCTAATCTG
>CADCPL010000283.1 GCA_902803305.1 uncultured Lachnospiraceae bacterium | reverse complement strand
TGTTGAGTTGGGAACGATGTTGATAGCGCCTGCACGGCTTCTTCTGAGATCGCCCTTTCTCTGAGGTCCGTCAAGGATCATCTGATCACCTGTATATGCATGGATCGTGCTCATGATACCTGACTTGATCGTTGCCAGATCGTTAAGAGCTTTAGCCATGGGAGCAAGGCAGTTTGTTGTACATGAAGCAGCTGAAATGATCTTGTCATCCTTGGTAAGTGTCTTGTGGTTAACATTGTAAACGATAGTAGGAAGGTCATTTCCTGCAGGAGCTGAGATAACTACCTTCTTAGCGCCGGCATTGATATGAGCCTGAGCCTTTTCCTTAGATGTGTAGAAACCTGAGCACTCAAGAACAACGTCTACGTCAAGCTCTTTCCAAGGACAATTGTTTGCATCGGGCTCTTTGTAGATCTTAAGAGTCTTGCCGTCAACAGTGATGGAATCCTCACCTGCTGAAACCTTATCAGCGAGAGCATACTTACCCTGAGCGCTGTCATACTTAAGAAGATGAGCGAGCATCTTGGGTGTTGTAAGATCGTTGATAGCTACTACTTCGTATCCGGGAGCGCCGAACATCTGACGGAATGCAAGACGTCCGATACGACCAAAACCATTGATTGCTACTTTTACTGCCATGTTGTTTTCCTCCTAAAAATAAAGATGTTAAATTTTCATAATTGCTTTACAGCGCACGAATATTATAGACCTTCAGTCCTATGCTGTAAAGAAAAATTTACTAAAATTCAAAGGTCTGATGCTTCATTCCGAATCCATGCGATTTAGCCATCTGTACCTTTGCAGTTCCCGGAGCCATTCTTTTATCTGCCTCTGATCCTTGGCATACTGCAGATAGATATAGGCCTGCTCCAAAGGAACACCTGTCGTTCCGGGCCTGTGCTTGAGTATCTCTTCGGCCCTTTGCTCATACCTTCTGGCTTCTTTTTCGGTTTCAACGATCGCTTCGCCCAGTGTCATTTTAACCCCCATGTTCCCGGGATAATATCCCGTCTGATCACACTGTAGATATTATACATTGTGCATCATGGTAAAGTACAGCATTTAATGGTACAGTAGGCAAAAAGATAAAACGTGGTATAATATCCACAGTTTCGGGAGAACGATATGATAAAAGCAGACATTCACACACATACAACATTCTCCACCGACTGCGACGCGCCGATGGAGGTCATGATAAAGGAGGCTATATCACGCGGGCTTGATACACTGTGCTTTACGGAGCACATGGATAAGGACTATCCGATCGATCCGACGCGCGATCCGTCACTTCCTATAGAATTCCTTCTTGATACTGATGCGTACAGGACGGGCTTTCTTGAAATGAGGGAAAAATACGGCGATAAGATAAGGCTCCTGTGGGGCGTGGAAATAGGGCTCCAGCCGAATCTGGCAGAGTGGAATCAAAATTATGTAAACCGGCATCCGTTTGATTTTGTCATCGGAAGCGAACATAATCCCGAGAATCGCGACCCGTACTATCCTGCCTTTTTCGAAGGAAGGACCGAAGAGGCGTCATACACCCTTTACTTCGAGGAAACACTTACCAATCTGAAGCTGTTCTCCGATTTCGACAGTATCGGACACATGGATTACATAGTCAGGTACGGTCCGAACAAAAACAAAGAGTATTCCTTTGCGAAATACTCCGACTACATAGAACCTATACTTGAATTCATCATAAGTCACGGGATCGCCCTTGAGGTAAATGCCGGCGGATACAGAAACGGACTCGGCGAGCCGAATCCGTGTAAAGACATAATCATACGTTATAAAGAGCTGGGCGGCGAACTGATCACCATCGGAAGTGATGCTCACACACCGCAGTCCATGTGCTTTGAATTTGATCGCATCGAAAACCTTCTTCTCGATTGCGGTTTTAAATATCATGCGATATTTATAGGCAGGAAGCCCGTCCTCTATCCTCTCGGATGAGCCTTGGCATATACTTCCCTGATCTTGTTGTGGTTCATCGTGGCGTATATCTGTGTCGTCGATATATCCGAATGTCCGAGCATCTCCTGTACCGCGCGAAGATCCGCACCGTTCTCGACCAGGTGTGCCGCAAACGAATGTCTCAGCGTATGCGGTGTAATATCAGCTGTTATCTTTGCCTTCTTGGCATAAAACTTGATAAGTTTCCAGAATCCCTGGCGGCTCATCTTCTGTCCGGAAATATTTGCGAACAGTACCGTTGATGTGGGATCCTCGACTATCGCTTCTCTTCCGCCGTTCAAATATCTGTCAAGCGCATGCTTTGCTTCCCTTCCGAAAGGGATCACGCGCTCTTTGCTCGCATCTCTGCAGGTAATGTAGCACATCTGCATGTTAACATCCGATATCTCAAGGTTCATGAGTTCGGAAACTCTTATGCCTGTCGCATAGAGAAGCTCCAACATCGCCTTGTCCCTTATCTCCTTGGGTGTGTCGCCCTTCGGCTGCTCAAGGAGTCTTGTGACTTCATCCATTGTCAGTATCTCGGGCAGTTTCTTCTCAATCTTGGGCGCCTTCAACACTCCGGTCGGGTCCTTGACGATCATACCCTCGTTCGCGCAGTAATGGAAAAAAGCCTTTGCCGACGCAACCGACCTTGATACGGTCGCTGCCGCAAACCCGCTCTCGTTAAGATACTCCACATATTTGGAAAGTGCATCCTCGGTCACATCCTTGACATCAAAAATACCGATGCCCTTGAAGTAATCCTGCATCTTGCTGAGATCTCTTTTATATGAAAGTTCCGTGTTCAGGGATTTTTTCTTGACGTTATGTAAATAAGTTATGAATCCTTGAATAGCTTTTTCCATAAAAAAATCTGCCTCCGACGATTAATTATAAGCAGATTCTTTTACAAAATCAACACAAAAATTCCTTGATTTTATCGCATTTATCGCACTTTTTGGCACCAGGCACAACATATCGGAGAAACGATTTTGGAGCGTAACTATATGTTGTGAAAAGTTTACAATAAAAATTTTACATAATCTGTTGATAGGGGGAACCGCAAAGCGGTGGGACCCTGTCTACACGTGGAGCGCCCTGTCGCCGTCAGGCGACCCAATTGCGCGACACTCATCAGACACTTGAGATAGTATATCTGTACGTCATCAGTCCCGCTATCGTCTTGGCATCCACAATCTTTCCCGCCTGCACCATATCCGCCAGTTCCTCGATCGTGTGATACTCGACATCGATGAACTCATCATCATCAAGGTGCTGCTCGGTCTTGGTAAGGTTCCTTGCAACGTATATGTCTATCTTTTCATTACAGAATGCAACTGTCGTATAGAGGCTGAGCAGAAATGTGACATCCTCGATGTCGGCACGGTATCCCGTCTCCTCCTCAAGCTCACGATGTGCGCACACACGCGTGGGCTCGTCGGCGCCGTCAAGTCCGCCCGCCGGGATCTCAAGCGTGTATGAATCTATCGCGTTCCTGTATTGTCTGACCATTATGATCCTGCCGTCATCCATGACGGGGATCACGGCAGCCGCGCCTTTATGCTTGATAAAGTCGAAGTTCTCGCTGCTCCCGTCGGGAAGCCTCATATGGTCCTGATATACATCGATTATCGTTCCGTTATGAATGAGCGTGCGCCCAACTCTCTCGGGTCTGTCCGGCATTTATTTCACCTCTTCAAGCAGTTTCCTGACTGTTGCGAGCTTTACACAGAGCGTGAACACGTCAAGTGCCTTTGCAAGCTCTTCGATCGGCGGGAATGTCGGCGCGATCCTTATGTTTGAATCCTCCGGATCCTTCTTGTACGGATATGTTGCTCCTGCTCCCGTCATTGTAACGCCCGCATCCTTGCACATGCCGACCACGGTCCTGGCACATCCCGGAACAGTGTTGAATGATACGAAGTATCCGCCGACCGGATCCGACCATGTACCTATGCTGAGGCCGCCGAGTTCTTCCTTCAGCCTCTTTTGCACGAGTTCAAACTTCGGGCGAAGGATCGCCGCATGCTTTTTCATGTGCTCTCTCATGCCGTCGATGTTTTTAAAATACCTTACGTGCCTGAGCTGATTGAGTTTGTCGGGTCCGATGGTCTGTATCGTGATGACGCTCTTTATATAGTCGAGATTCTTCTTACTGGAACCCAGTGCGGCAAGTCCGCTTCCGGGGAACGTTACCTTGGAAGTCGAGCAGAACTTATATACCATGTCGGGATGTCCCGCCTTTTCACATTCGGACAGTATCTCGAGTAGCTTGTCCTGTCTGTCATCGTACAGATGATGGATGCAGTATGCGTTGTCCCAGAATATCCTGAAATCCTCCGCAGCGGGAGATAAAGCTGCAAATCTCTTTACTGTCTCATCCGAATACGTTACGCCGCCGGGATTGGAGTACTTCGGCACGCACCATATTCCTTTTACCGCAGGGTCATTATTTACGTACTTTTCAACAAGGTCCATATCAGGGCCGTCATCTGTCATCGGTATATTGATCATCTCGATACCGAACTGCTCGGTGATCGCAAAATGTCTGTCATAGCCGGGAACGGGACAGAGGAACTTGATCTTATCAAGTTTGCACCAGGGCGTGGAGCCGCATACACCGAGTATCATCGATCTTGCGACCGTATCATACATGACATTAAGGCTGGAATTACCGAATACGATGACGTTCTCATCACTTATCTCCATCATCTCTCCCATAAGCCTTCTGGCTTCATGGATACCGGTAAGCTCACCGTAGTTACGGCAGTCCTTTCCTTCCTCGGATATAAAATCGGAATCAGGATACAGCATCCCGAAAAAGTCCGCTTCCATATCAAGCTGCTCGGCAGAAGGAAGACCTCTTGCCATGTTCAGCTTCAGTCCTCTCGCCTTAATATCTTCATATTGAAGAAAAAGCTTCTGCTCCAGTTCCACAAGTTCATCTCTTGATAACTCGCTGTAAGGTTTCATAATGATGCTCCTCTCCTTTACGGTTTTACTCCAAATTTACCGTAGATTATACAATAATGCGCGTCGTGAGACAATAAGTATTGCGTCCTTGTATCTAATGAGGTATATTAGATGTGTTGATATCAGAGATTATAAAGGAAAAAAGCTATGAGTTCAACTTCGGCAAGGCTCAGACAGCCAAGGACCAAACTGAAAGACCGTGTTCTTCCGGACTATACAAAAGGTGAAGAGATCTTCAACATGGTAAGCCATATCGTCGGCGGTGCTCTCGGTATCGCCGCTTTAGTGCTGTGTGTTGTAAAGTCCGCGATGAAGGGGGATGCCTGGGGCGTTGTATCCTCTTCCATTTACGGTTCATCACTCATAATACTGTATACGATGAGCAGTGTTTATCACGGCCTTCATAAGAATATGGGAAAAAAAGTCATGCAGGTCATCGATCACTGCACGATCTACTATCTGATCGGCGGAACGTATACGGTGATACTGCTTACCGGCGTACGACGTATCCACCCCGGCTGGGCATGGACGATGTTCGGCATAGTCTGGGGCCTGTCGATAATGGCGGCCGTATTCACCGCAATAGATCATAACAAATACCAGCGTCTCTCGATGATATGCTATATTGCTATCGGCTGGTGCATAGTCATAGCAGCAAAACCGACGATAGAGGCCGTGGGATGGTCCGCTATCTTCTGGATCCTCGGCGGCGGTGTTTCCTATACTATCGGTGCCGTCCTCTATGCCATCGGCAAAAAAAGAGGAAAACGGTACATGCATTCCGTTTTCCATCTTTTCGTGGTT
>CADCPL010000282.1 GCA_902803305.1 uncultured Lachnospiraceae bacterium | reverse complement strand
TTTACAACCTCAAACCTGTCATCGGAATTGATTATATCACAAAACACCCTTCTCATGAGTGCAGAGTCATCGACGATAAGAATTTTTTTCTTCATTTTTTCTCCTAAAACGGCAAAATCACTGGCCCGACGGCCATTTTGACCGGGTTAAAACGTCCCGCGTTCGCGGTGACGCTGACGCCTTTCTTCTTCAAAGATGTACTTTATTATACTCTCTCTGTCATCATTTACCATATTTACAAACTGGATCCGGTTCTCAAACTGGTCCTCGCGATTTTCGATCGGTTCGGATCTGAGCACCTTGCCGACAAGCTTGTACTCGGTAACGGAACCGTTAACGAACAGAGAAAATACGAATCTTATGAGTGATCCCTTTGGATACTGGGCTTTTGAGATGAACCTTGCCCCACCGCCGCTGATATCGACCATTGTGCCGTTATCAAATGTCAGATCGGTATCTATGAACTGAACCTGCTCAAAAGACTTGTTGCTGGTATCTATTGCCTTGGACTTCATATCGAGAACGGTGTTGAGCCTGTAGTACTCTCTTCTCTGATATTTCTGAAGATCCGTCTCGAGCTCCATCGACAGTACAAAAAGGTTGTTACTCTTGTATCTCTCGATGACTCTTGCAAGGCACTGATACAATCCGTTTGACGTATAAAAGCACAGGCTGTACTCCGCATCCACCGGCAGAAGCACGATCTTGCTCTGTTCCATCGGCATGGCTATCTTGATGACATCCTCCGACTCTATATCATACAGCTCGCTCCTGTATGTCTTTCTGGTGATCTCACCCAGTTCGTCCGTGGTCTTTTTGATCGATTCTATCTCGATCTTATTTCCGATCTGAACAAATTTTGAAATCATACCTTCTCTCCTCGTTCTTGTAATTTACTGTCTGTTTCCCCTTACCATTGATGCAAAAAATCCCGACATGCCCCGCTTGTGGTATACAGGTGCGTTGGCATTTGTCTCGAGCGCGGTAGCCAGATCCGTAAACCCCTGTGCGCTTTTTGCGTTCGGATTCTGTATCGATATCGGCATCTGCTGCATGACCGCTTTTTGAAGCTCGTGATCTTCAGGGATCACTCCGATGAGACAGAGCGGTATCTTCAGGTATCTGTTGACCACCGCACTAAGTTTCGTGTACATCTGTCTTCCCTCTTCAAAGTTTCCGACTTTGTTGGCCACTACCTTTACCGCCGTGCTCTCCCTGTCAAACTTCGGGTGACGGTTGAGTGCCTTCAGCAGCGAATACGAATCGGTTATCGACGTAGGCTCGGGCGTTGTCACGAGCAGTACCTCGGGGCTTGCAACAAGAAACTCGAGTACCGCATCGCTTATACCGGCTCCCGTATCTATTATTATAACATCTGCCATCAGATCGAGTTCACTTAAGTTCTTGACGAGATAATCGATATAGTCCTTGCCGAGGTTGGACAGGCTGGCGATCCCTGATCCGCCGGATATAAAGCCTATATCCATCGGCCCCATAGTGATGATCTCTCGGATGTTCTTGCCCTGATATATAAGATCGGCAAGATTATGCTTCGGTATGGCGCCGAACATGACTTCTATATTGGCCATTCCGAAATCCGCGTCAAGTATGATCACCTTCTTGCCCATCCGCCTGAAACAGACGGCAAGATTGATGGATACGTTCGACTTGCCAACTCCGCCTTTTCCGCTCGTCACGGTAATGACTCTTGCGCCCGGACGGTTGCCCATGCTGCTGTTCTTGATGATGTTCCGGAGTCCTTCTGCCTGATCCATCACTTACCTCCGAGCAGCTGCTTTACGGTTGACTGCGGCGAAAATACTTCTATGTCATCGGGAACGTTCTGGCCGCATGTTACATACGACATCGAAGCACCCGTGTGCATGCAGAGATTGAACAGGTTTCCGAGCGTAGTCGTTTCATCAAGCTTGGTAAAGATCAGCTTGTAATCGGTAAACTCCGAATACGCATCCGCTATCGCAACAAGATCCCTGTATTTGGTCGTGGCACTCACAACAAGATACGTGTCCTTATCAACGCTGTCGTCAACGCTGCGGAGGAAGTGCGCCATGGCATCCTTCTGCTCTCCGTTGTGCTGGCTGTGCCCTGCGGTATCAACAAGGATGTAATCATATTCTTCATACTCTTTGATCGCCGCCATCATCTCGTCTTCCGTATAGATCACCTTGAACGGAACGTTAAGTATGCTTGCATATGTGCGAAGCTGTTCTGCAGCCGCTATCCTGTATGTATCCGTAGTCAGAAGGACTACCTTCTTCTTGTGATTGACGCACAGCTGTGATGCAAGCTTTGCGATCGTTGTCGTCTTGCCCACGCCTGTCGGACCTATGAAAAAGATCACGCGCTGCTTATCAAGACCAAGCGGTATCGTCACTGGCTGTCCGAACTTGAGTATCATCTTCTGATAAATATTTCCGAGGATCAGATCCACGCTTGCCTTCTGCGTATCAAGTTTGCCTATATCATCGATGAGCTCGTTCGCATATTTCTCCGCGACCTCGTTGTTTATCAGAGTATTGTAAATAAGCTTCAGGAATGAGACCGTCGAATCTTCCGGCGCGCCTTTTTCAAACTCGTCTTTCTCGGGTGTGGCCTTAAGCTGTTTTTCGAGGAGCGACTGGAGACTGTCAAGCCTTTGCTCTATGACTTTCTCCGTCTTCTCGGCTGCCGGCTCTTCCGGTACATCCGAAAGGAGCTTGTCCGAAGGGTATAGCCCGCGATTGACGCTCTGTTTTGCAAGCATCGAGAAAGCGTTTGATGTCTGGCGTTCCGATTCCTCTTCCATTCCGACCGTTACCTCTACGAGAGGTTTTTTCAGGAATGAAAGAAGTCCCTTCTTCTTGTGGCTCCTTGCGCTCATAAGGACGACATTTTCGCCCATCTCGCGTCTTGCGGCGCTCATTGCCTCTTCTTCGGTTTTTCCTTGAAACTTCTTGATTATCATTTATGCTGTCACCATTCCGACCGATTGGAGTTCAACATTCGAATCGATCTCATTATATGATACTACAATCAGGTCCTGATAGTAATCCTCAGTTAATTTTTTAAAATACATTCTCACGATCGGTGATGTGATTATGATCGGATTCCTTCCGAGGTTTTCGAGCTTGCCTATCTCCTCGCCTACCGACTTCATGATCTCCTTGGTCCTGTCGGGATCGATCGTAAGGTATGCACCCTGCTCGGTCTGCTTAACGGAGTTCATGATCTCCTGTTCTATCTTGGGATCAAGCGTTACGACGCTCGTCGCCTCGTTGGCATCAAAATATTTTGCCGAGATCGCGCGCTTTAAGCTCTGTCTTACATACTCCGTCAGAACGTCCGTATCTCTTGTCACCGTGGCATGGTCCGCAAGTGTCTCGAATATCGACAGAAGGTCGCGGATCGATATGCCTTCCCTCAGCAGATTCTGAAGAACTTTCTGGATCTCACCGAGTCCCAGGAGCTTAGGCGTAAGTTCATCAACAAGCGACGGGTTGGATTCCTTGATGTTGTTGACGAGATTCTGCACATCCTGACGCGTGAGAAGTTCGGAAATATGCTGTCTTATGATCTCGGTCAGGTGAGTGGCAATGATCGACGGCGGATCGACGACCGTATATCCCAGACTCTCCGCACGCTCTCTCTGCGATTCCGTGATCCATGTAGCCGGCAGATGGAACGAAGGCTCGAATGTCGGGATACCTGATATCTCCTCTTCCACAAATCCGGGATTCATCGCCATGTAGTGGTCGAACAGTATCTCACCTTCGCTGACCTGTATTCCCTTGATCTTGATGATGTACTGATTCGGATTGAGCTGTATGTTATCCCGCAGTCTTATGATCGGCACAACTGTACCGAGTTCAAGTGCGACCTGACGACGTATCATTACGACTCGGTCAAGAAGATCACCGCCCTGGTTAACATCCGCGAGCGGGATGATACCGTAACCGAATTCGAGTTCGATCGGATCGACCTGAAGGAGCGACGTGACATTCTCCGGTTTTCTGACCTCTTCCGCCTCTTCCTCTTCGGCCTCCACGGTCCGTTCGGTCTTGCTGACCTCTATGTTGTTCGCTACGATCCTGCCGCTGACTATAAAAAGAAGTCCTATCGCCAGGAACAGTATCGCGTTAAGCGGGGTGACGATACCGAGAAAACATATGACGCCTCCGACAAAATACATGGCCTTTGGCATCCCGAACAGCTGTGATACGAGCACAGTACCGAAATCCGCTTCCTTCGATCCCTTTGTGACAAGAATACCTGTCGAGAGTGATATGAGCAGTGACGGGATCTGAGATACCAGACCGTCACCTATCGTAAGTATCGTGTATTTCTGTATAGCCGCGTTAAAATCAAGGCCCTGACGCAGCATTCCCATTGCGATGCCGCCGATGATGTTGACGAACGTGATGATAAGTCCGGCCGTCGCATCTCCTTTTACATACTTGACCGCACCATCCATGGATCCGAAGAAGCTGCTCTCCTCCTGGATCTTGGCACGAAGTACCTTGGCTTCGTCATCTGTTATCGCTCCGGTGTTAAGATCGGCATCGATAGCCATCTGTTTACCGGGCATGGCATCGAGCGTAAATC
>CADCPL010000281.1 GCA_902803305.1 uncultured Lachnospiraceae bacterium | reverse complement strand
CTTCCCAAGAAGCCGGCAGCATATGATATAGATGTTGATGAGAACGGTCAGATAACAGGCCTGTTCTGATTACTGTACTGTAAAGTTAGATCCGGAGGAAGATATGCCAACAATAATAGACGGAAAAGCAATCTCGGCAGCCATCAAGGATGAACTGAAGAAGGAAGTTGCCGAAAAGAAAATCAAAGCAGTTCTTGCGGTCATCCAGGTGGGAAATGACCCTGCCAGCACTGTATATGTAGGCAATAAAAAGAAAGCGTGCGCATACATCGGTATCGGTTCAAGATCCTTTGAACTGCCCGAAGAGACGACCGAAGAAGAACTTTTAAAGCTTATTGACGATCTTAACAATGATGATGAGATAAACGGGATACTTGTTCAGCTGCCTGTCCCGAAACATATAGATGAGAAAAAAATAACGGCCGCTATCAGTCCTGATAAAGACGTTGACGGTTTTCATCCCGAATCGGTAGGCAGACTGTGTATCGGCCGGGAAGGTTTTGTCAGCTGCACTCCAGCAGGTATCATAGAACTTCTCAAAAGAAGCAATATAGAGATCGAGGGCAAAGAATGCGTAGTGATCGGAAGAAGCAACATCGTCGGAAAGCCGATGGCTCTTTTGATGCTCGCAAATAATGCGACAGTGACAGTATGTCATTCAAGGACAAAGGATCTTGCAAGCATATGCAAAAGAGCCGACATACTGATCGCCGCAGTCGGAAAGCCCAAGATGATAACGAGCAAGTACGTAAAAGAAGGCGCGGTAGTCATTGACGTCGGAATACATCGCATGGATAACGGAAAGCTTTGCGGTGACGTCGATTATGATGATGTAGCAGAGCATACGACAGCAATCACTCCGGTTCCCGGAGGTGTAGGTCCCATGACAATTGCGATGCTGATGGTCAACTGTGTGAAGGCGGCCGCGTGGGAGAAATAAATGCAGTGTAAAGTCTGTAATGCCTTCATTCCGGAAGGCTACATGTATTGCCCTGTATGTGGTGAAGAGATCATAATCGTTTCGGATTTTGATATCAAGATTGAGGACAATATAGATGTAGCCGCTCTCGCAAAGACTTCTGAGATACCGGATGTCGGCGAAGCGATAGATAAGCGCACCAAAAAGAAAAAACCGAATAAAGAAAAGACAGTACAGGCAAATGACAAGAAGTGGATCATCGCACTTGCCATAACGGCAGCCGTATTCATTCCGGGGTTCATCATCGGGGGTATATTGATCGCAAGATATTTTTCATATGATCATCAGTACGAAAAGACCATGGAAGAATACAAAAGCGGTGATTTCAAGCAGGCGATCGCGACCGGAAAGCATATGAACAGTCTCGGAAATGATGAGAAAGGAAAGATCCTTCTCGCGGACTGTTATATGGGAGATCACAATTATGATGCTGCCATTGCGGTGCTTTATGATGCTCTTAAGGATTATCCTGAAGACGTAACGTTGTATGACCGTATCATTGAATGCTATAAAGCCGAGAATAACAGTAACGGGATTCATGAGCTGATCAACAACAGCAATGACTCGACACTCGCGCTTCGCTATTCGGAATATGTATCGATATCGCCGACGTTTTCGCTTGAGTCCGGAACTTATATTGAACCCGATCCGATAAAGCTTTCGGCACCCGGAGACGGAAAGATTTACTATACCGTTGACGGGAGCAACCCGACGGAAGAATCACTACCGTATATGGGACCTATCCCGCTTGAGACCGGAACGACAGTTATATCCGCGATATACATAAATGAGAACGGCATCGTGAGTGATGTCGTATCGAATACGTATAATGTTGAACTTGATGTTCCCGATGTGCCGCAGCTGCTTGTCGAGTCGGGAACGCTAAGCATTCCGGAGCTTGTAGGCGTCACCGCGCCTGAGGATCAAAGGGTATTCTATACAACGGACGGAAGCGTTCCGACTACGGAATCAAAGGAATACACTACGCCGATGCTGATGCCGCTCGGGAAGAGTACTTTCATATTCATCGCCGAAAGCAGCAACGGTCTGCTGTCAGACCCTATTTCTGCCAATTACAATCTGAACATGAATGTTGCGATAGCAAAGGATATGGCGGAATATGCGATCTCATATCAGCTTATGAGCAGCGGAGAGATCACGATCGGAAAATCATACAAAGCCGAATACGGTTTTTCTGACGGGAAACGCGTATATTACATAATAAACGAGTACAGCGGCACGAGTTCTACAGGCAGAATGTTTGCCGTTGATATAAAAACCGGAGAATTATTCAGATTCAGCAAGGAGGAGAAACGATGTACAGGATTTTAAAAGCATGTAACCTTGCCTCCAACATTTTTCTTATGGATGTTGAAGCAAAGCGCGTTGCTGCTGCATGCGAACCCGGGCAGTTTGTTATCGTGAGGATCGATGAGAGAGGTGAGCGTATCCCGCTTACCATATGCGATTACGACCGGGAAAAAGGAACGGTCACGATAGTTGTTCAGACTATCGGAGCATCTACGACGAGGATGCAGGAACTTAAAGCGGGAGATTCATTCCTTGATTTTGTGGGACCTCTCGGAAAGCCTTCGGAATTTGTGAATGAGGATATTGAGACTCTTCGGGGTAAGAAGATCCTTTTCGTGGGAGGAGGTCTGGGAACCGCTCCTGTTTATCCGCAGGTCAAATGGCTTCATGAACACGGGATCGACGCTGACGTCATAGTCGGTGCCAAGACAAAGGATCTCGTGATCCTCGAAGAAGAGATGAAAAAGGTTGCAGGAAATCTGTACATCACGACAGATGACGGATCATATGAGAGAAAAGGTATGGTCACGGAAGTGATCAAGTATCTGGTTAATGAACAGGGAAATAAATACGATGTTTGCGTTGCGATCGGTCCTATGATCATGATGAAGTTCGTATGCCTCCTGACAAAAGAACTCGGCATACCGACCATCGTTTCAATGAACCCGATCATGGTCGACGGTACCGGAATGTGTGGTGCATGCAGACTGCTCGTCGGCGGCGAGGTAAAATTTGCATGCGTTGACGGTCCCGAGTTTGACGGACATCTTGTTGATTTTGATCAGGCAATGAAGAGACAGAGCATATACAAGACCGAAGAGGGACGCGCGATGCTCAGACAGCAGGAAGGCGCAACCCATAGCGGGGGCTGTGGTAATTGCAGATAGGAGGGGCCCATCGACGAAGTCGATACTAAATGCCCGAGCGTCATTATAAGCTATTAGGAGGAATAGTCATGGATGTGTTACATAAAGTTCCCGTCAGGGAGCAGGATCCCAAGGTTCGTGCAACCAATTTTGATGAAGTGTGCCTTGGATATAATAAAGATGAAGCCGTGGAAGAGGCGAACAGATGTCTCGGCTGCCAGAATGCACAGTGTGTAAAGGCATGCCCTGTTTCCATCGATATCCCCGGATTCATAAAGGAAGTAAAAGAAGGAAACTTTGAGGAAGCAGGCTATGTGATCGGAAGATCAAGTTCGCTTCCGGCTATATGCGGAAGAGTATGTCCTCAGGAGACACAGTGTGAAGGAAAGTGTATCCGCGGAATAAAGGGAGAGGCCGTATCGATCGGAAAACTTGAACGTTTTGTTGCCGATTATGCCAGAGAGAACGGTATCAAGCCCAGGAAACCCGATGCTTCAAACGGCAGAAAGGTTGCGATCATAGGATCGGGTCCTGCAGGACTTACATGCGCGGGTGACCTTGCAAAGCTCGGATATGACGTTACGATATTTGAAGCTCTTCATGAAGCCGGCGGCGTTCTTGTGTACGGTATTCCCGAATTCCGTCTTCCCAAGGATGAAGTCGTAAAGAAAGAGATCGAGAATGTCAAATCACTCGGAGTCAAGATTGAAACTGACGTTGTTGTGGGTAAGAGCGTAACGATAGATGACCTTATGGAAAAAGAAGGCTTTGAGGCTGTATTCATAGGCTCGGGTGCAGGACTTCCGAGATTCATGGGAATAGAAGGCGAAACGGCGAGCGGAGTGTATTCCGCAAATGAATATCTTACGAGAAGCAACCTGATGAAGGCTTTCAGGGATGACTATGATACACCTATCAATCCCGGCAAGAAGGTTGCGGTTGTCGGAGGCGGTAATGTTGCGATGGATGCTGCAAGAACAGCACTTCGTCTCGGGGCCGACGTTCATATCGTATACAGAAGATCCGAAGAGGAGCTTCCTGCCAGAGTTGAGGAAGTACATCATGCCAAGGAAGAAGGCATCAAGTTCGATCTTCTTACCAATCCCACGAAGATACTTGTGGATGAGAACGGCTGGGTAAGCGGAATGGAATGCATCAGGATGGAACTCGGTGAGCCCGATGAGTCAGGGCGCCGTTCACCTGTTGAGATACCGGGATCGGAGTTTGTGATTGACTGCGATACTGTCATAATGTCTCTCGGAACGAGTCCCAACCCGCTCATTTCTTCTACAACAAAGGGTCTTGATATCAATAAGAGAAAATGTATTGTCGCATCAGAGGAAACCGGTGCTACAAGCAAGCCCGGAGTATTTGCGGGCGGGGATGCCGTTACCGGCGCCGCAACGGTTATACTTGCGATGGGAGCAGGGAAAGCTGCAGCTGCAGGAATACACGAGTATCTTACAAATAAGTGATACAGGTGAACTGATATGTTAATGGTAGATATCATCAGAAAAAAAAGAGACGGAAATGCACTCTCCAAAGAGGAGATCGACTTTTTCATAAACGGGTATGTAAAGGGCGAGATACCTGATTATCAGGTTTCTGCGCTTATGATGGCCGTGTTCTTTAAGGGTATGAATGATGAGGAGACGCATCTTTTGACAGATGCGATGCTTCATTCGGGAGAGGTTCTCGATCTGTCTGCCATTAGCGGATTTAAAGTTGACAAGCATTCTACCGGAGGAGTCGGTGACAAGACGTCTCTTGTCCTTACTCCGATGGTCGCAAGTCTCGGTGTACCCGTTGCCAAGATGAGCGGAAGAGGCCTGGGGCATACGGGCGGAACGATCGACAAGCTTGAAAGCTTTAAAGGATTTTCTACATCGATAACAAACGAACAGTTCATAAATAATGTTAATACGATAGGCATTGCGATCATGGGGCAGACCAAGGATCTTGCACCTGCGGATAAGCTGTTATATGCACTCAGAGATGTTACCGCTACGGTAGATAATATGTCACTCATCGCCAGTTCGATCATGAGTAAGAAGCTCGCGGCAGGTGCCGACGGGATCGTGCTTGATGTCAAGAGTGGAAGCGGTGCTTTCATGAAGACGGATGAGGATGCTTTTGAACTTGCAAAGAAGATGGTATCGATCGGAAAGCAGGCGGGAGTCAGGACTATGGCAGTCATTTCCGATATGGATCAGCCACTCGGACGCAATGTCGGTAATGCGATGGAAGTTACCGAAGCGATCGACACGCTTCGCGGAAAAGGTCCGGAAGATCTGAAAGAGCTCTGCCTGACGCTAGGAAGCTATATGGTATATTTTGCCGGCAAGGCCGGATCGACAAAGGAGGCACGAAGCCTTCTTGAAGACAGTCTGTCATCGGGAAAAGCACTTGATAAGCTTGCACAGTTTATCGAGGCTCAGGGAGGCAGCGGTGAAGATGTGTATCATCCCGAAAACCTTCCGCAGGCAAAAGAAAAGACGGATCTTACAGCCGATGATGACTGCTATGTATCTTCTATCATGAGTGAAGAAGTCGGCATCGCATCTCTTCTTCTCGGTGGGGGCAGAAGATCGAAGGAAGATGTGATCGATCTGTCGGTAGGCATTCATCTTGATAAAAAAGTCGGGGATAAGTGTCAAAAAGGAGAGACCGTCGCAACCTTGTACGGAAACGATAAGAAAAAGATGGAGGATGCATTTGAACGCCTTCGCGGTGCTTATTCATTCTCGAAGGATCCGGTAGAAGCAGGAAAGCTTATCAAAGGTATTGTAGAGTAATGGATGATCTTCATATAGACGAACACAATCTCAGGAACATATTCGGACCGTTTGATTCGCATCTCAAGATCATAGAAAAGACTTTCGGGACAACTGTCGTGGAAAGGGACGGAGCGGTAAGGATACTCGGAGAGACGATCCCGGCTCAGATGACGGCGGCTGTTCTTGAAGAACTGTTTGAAATGTCCAAAAGAGGTAACACCATTACTGAACAGCAGGTGAGATATTCGGTGGAAATGCAGTCAGACAATATAAAAGATTCACTCCTGTCCGCTGATGAGACAATGATATGTCATACGATAAACGGAAAACCCGTCAAGCCCAAAACACTTGGGCAGAAGGAGTATGTCGAAGCGATCAAAAAGAACATGATAGTGTTCGGACTGGGTCCTGCAGGTACCGGAAAGACATATCTTGCCATGGCGATGGCAATAACCGCTTTTAAGAAAGAGGAAGTTGGCAGGATCATACTTACAAGACCCGCCATTGAAGCAGGAGAAAAGCTCGGCTTCCTGCCCGGAGATCTTCAGAGTAAGATCGATCCGTATCTTCGACCTCTTTATGATGCGCTTTATCAGATAATGGGTGCGGAGAGTTTCCTTAGGAATATGGAAAAAGGTCTTATCGAGGTTGCTCCTCTTGCATACATGCGAGGCAGGACACTTGATAATGCTTACATAATACTTGATGAAGCACAGAATACGACACCTGCTCAGATGAAGATGTTCCTGACGAGGATAGGTTACGGATCCAAGGTTGTGATCACGGGCGACAGGACGCAGAAGGATCTTGCGGTCGGAGCCGTATCAGGTCTTGATGTTGCGGTAAGAGTATTATCGAATCTTGATGATATAGCCTTTATCAATCTGACAAGCCGCGATGTTGTGAGACATCCTCTTGTACAGAAGATAGTCAAGGCTTATGAAGTATACGAAGAAAAGAACAGCAGAAAGAAGAAAGCAAAATGACCTGTCTGTTTGATACCGAAGTTGATATCGATTGGAAATTTGACTATTTGAGACTGTATGAACTTGCAGTCGATACGGTTACGGAAGAAGAAGGTTGTCCTTATGAAGTGAGCGTATCTCTTCTTATGACGGACGACGAAGGCATCAGGCAGATCAATAAGGATCAGCGCGGGATCGATGCTCCCACGGATGTGCTTAGTTTTCCGATGCTTGAGTACAGCCGTCCTTCGGATTTTTCGGATGCGGAATCCGATATGCAGAATTTTGATCCCGAAACAGGTGAACTCCTTCTCGGGGATATTGTTTTATCGATTGATCATATCATATCTCAGGCAGCCGCCTACGGACATGACGTTCAAAGAGAATTTACATTTCTGATAGTTCACAGCATGCTTCATCTGTGCGGATATGATCATATGGATGACAATGACAGAAAGATTATGGAAGAGAGGCAGAAGATCGTCATGGACATACTTTCGGCTGATGATCCGCTGCTTCGCAGAGGCTAGAGATGTCTGATAATAAACCTCAGAATTCCAATTTTATAGTTCAGGGCGGTATACTGGCTGCTGCAGGTATAATCAGCAGGATCATCGGTTTTATTTACCGTATACCGCTTCAGAATACGATCGGGGATGCCGGAATGGGTTACTATTCCGCAGCGTTTCAGATCTATTCGATCATGCTGATCATATCCTCCTACAGCCTTCCTGTTGCTGTTTCAAAGCTTGTTGCCGCAAGGGCTGCAAAGGGACAATACAGGAATGCGAGGAGGTTTTTTCATGGAGCGCTTCTGTTCGCAACGCTTACCGGCGGTGCAACGTGCCTGATAGTGTTGTTCGGAGCTGACAGACTGGCAGGAAATATCATGAGCATGCCCAAATCGGCAATAGCTCTTCGGATGCTGGCGCCCACGCTTCTTATAGTTGCAATAATGGGTGTTATAAGAGGATATTTCCAGGGCCTGGGAACTATGGTGCCGACTGCTTTCTCTCAGCTTATCGAGCAGATAGTAAACGCTGTCATTTCAGTCGTTGCCGGTATTTACCTGTTTGAATACGGCACAAAGGTCGCGGCACTTCTTCATGACGAAGATTATTCCAGCGCCTGGGGTGCTGCGGGAGGTACGCTCGGTACGGGTGCGGGAGCACTTGCCGGCCTGTTGGTACTTCTTATAATGTTCCTTGTTCACAAGCGGAGGATGAGGAAAAGTATAAAACGTGATAATGCAAAGTCGCTTGATTCGTTCGGTAAAGTGTTTTCTTCGATCGTCATTACCGTACTGCCTGTAATACTTTCAACTACGATATACAACATAAGTGATACGCTAGATCAGGGCGTGTTCAACTACGTGATGGATGTCAAAGGGTTCTCGGCCATAAAGGCAGAGTACTGGGGTATATATGCCGGCAAATACCGTGTGCTCACCAATGTACCGATAGCGCTTGCCAACGCCATGTGTTCCTCGATCATGCCGAGCCTTGCTGCATGTATGGAGAACGGGGAGCGAAAGCTTGCCAGACACAAGGTTGCCGTCGGAACGAGATTTGTCATGATCATTTCAATACCGTGCGCGGTCGGGCTTGCGATACTCGGCCGTCCGCTCATAGATCTGATGTTTACCGGTGAAGTGGATATACCGGCTACTCTTTTAAAGATGGGTTCCGCATCGGTCGTTTTTTACTCACTCTCGACACTTTCAAACGGAATACTCCAGGGGATAGATAAGATGCGGGTTCCTGTCAGGAACGCAGCGATCGCACTTGTCCTTCATATGGGAATATTGTATGTGACGATAAGTATTTTTGACTGGAAGCTTTATGGAGTTGTTATATCATGCATGGCTTTCGGGCTTCTTATGTGTATACTGAACTGGATCAGCATTGCCAAGTATCTTCGTTACCATCAGGAGATCAGGAGAACTTTCATAATCCCGATCATAGCTTCGGCTGTTATGGGTGGTGTTGTATGGCTGCTTTACTTTATCCTTGCAAAGTCATCGACAGAGCTTGTCAGCGTGGCCATATCGGCGTGTGTAGGAATGCTCGTATACTTTGTTGTTCTCATGCTCCTTCGAGGTGTTCGTGAGAGCGAGATAAGAAGCATGCCCGGTGGCGGCGTTATCGCGAGCATAGCAAAACTGTTCAGGCTGTTATAAAGGGAATTCATAATGAAGATCGCAGTTATCGGAGGCGGCGCATCGGGTATGATAGCCGCCATAGTTGCAAAAAGATGTGGCGCGGATGTATCGATCTTTGAGCACATGCACAGGATCGGTAAGAAGCTGCTCCTGACCGGAAACGGCAAATGCAACATTTCAAATACGGATATGGATATAAGTCATTTTCACGGAGGAAATACACATACTGTCGCTGCCGTTCTGGCTGACAGTACGCCGGGAGATACAAAGGCTTTTTTTGAATCAATAGGATTATTTCTTCGTGATCGCGGCGGATACCTGTATCCCTACAGTGAGCAGGCTTCGGCGGTTCTTGATGTGCTCAGGTTTGCCATAAGAGACATGGGTATAGATGTATATACCGATACGGATGTTAAGATTTCGGAAAATGCAGGGAAATTTACAGTATCCACATCATCCGGCCGTATTTCTTTTGACAGAGTGATATTGTGCTGCGGATCGTGTGTTGCAAGAAATACAGGATCTGACGGCAGCGGATATGAGATCGCAAGAAGGCTCGGACATAATATCGTAAAACCGCTTCCGGCACTTACGCATCTGCTGTGTGAGGAGGATTTCTTCCCGTCCATCGCAGGCATAAGGATAAATGCAAATGTCAGGATATATAAAGTCAAGGATGATATAGATCTGCTTCTGGGACAGGAATACGGACAGGTTCAGCTGACCAAGACCGGAATATCCGGAATTCCGGTATTTAATCTGAGTCATATGGCTGTCAGGGCTATGGATAATGGTGTGCGTGTAAAAGCGGAACTTGACCTGATACCTGATATACAAAGCGATGAGATGTCAGGTTATCTGAAAAACAGAAGACAGGATCTTGGCGATCGGACCGTGGAAGAGTTTTTCATCGGACTTCTTCCCAAGCAGCTCGGGATATGCGT
>CADCPL010000280.1 GCA_902803305.1 uncultured Lachnospiraceae bacterium | reverse complement strand
CAGGGCCTGGCGATCATAAAAGAAAAGGGACTGCTGGATCTGTTAAGAGTGTCGAAAGATATAGGATAAAATGGAGAGCAGATGTTATAATAGAGGATATCAGTGGCATAGTAGGAGGATCTGAAAATGAGCGAAACTTTTTTGAACGTTTTGGATAAAGGGATAATACCTTTCATCGTGCTGAGCGGTGTGGTCCTGATCGTGCTTCTTGTGGGGAACTATATAGTGCTGGTCGGTCACTATAACAACATTGAGTCGATCATGGGCTGGGAAAACAAGAAAAGCTCGGTTAACAGGATAACGCATGAAATAACTGCAGGATCCGAAAAAACAAAAGCCACTCCGGATGACATCATTGAGCTGGAGACGGCGTTTAATAAGACGTGTTCATGGCACGAGGCATTTTCGCAGCTCATACCGTTATTTCCTCTGTTCGGGATCCTTGGTACCGTTGCGGGACTGATACTTATGCTTCAGCATCAGAGCGGGAATGTCATTGACTACAATGATCTGTATCTTGCGCTCAGAACCACTCTGTACGGGCTGATCTTCGCGATAATACTCAAGTTCATTGATGCCATGCTGCCGTCCAGAAAGATATATGACACAGAGATCATCCTTAATGATTTTGACAAAAAGTTCAATACGGCGGTCATGCTGGATAATATCACCGAATGACGTGAAATGGGCTGAAGTTCAAAAGCAAGGGACATGATATGAAGAAAAGAAAAAACAGGAGCAACATAATAATAGACCTTACATCTCTTCTCGATGTAGTCTTTATTCTGCTGCTTATAATCCTGTGCAATTTCAGGAATAATGACTATGCGCTCCGGGAGGATCAGCAGGAAGCTCAAAAGGCTAAAGCCGATTATGAAGCTCTGCAGGATACATGCAACACGGAACTTGAAACTCTGGGAGAGCTGGGCGAGTATGTCGCCGTCATATCCATAACGGCCAATTATGAAGATGATCTTGTGACAAGAAAGATCAGAGTCAAGAATTCGGATAAGAGCTCAGTGATACCGATCTTTCCTGAACTTGTCCGTACCAAAACCTCCGAAGGATATGATAAGCTCCGGGATTATCTGGAGTCGTATGCAGCCTCGAATCCCAAGCGAACAGTGATCATATCTCTTAACAGGGATAAGGAGGATATCCTGTACCGGGATGAAAGAAGCATTCAGACGATTATCAATCAGCTGTGTAATGAATATGACAACGTTAAACAATAGAGGACAACAATGGTAGCTACTATACTGATGATCGTGGGCGGGCTTCTGATCCTTTTGTCGGTTGTCGGATTGTTCCTGTTCCTTATTGAACCGCTGATCAAAAACTATCGTATCGTTATCAAGCGTGAGGACGATTATGCGCATTATACATCGCCTCAAAACTATGCGATGCTTCAAAATGCCCGTAAAAACTACTGCATAGGTTTGCTGGTAATGTTTATCGCGGGATTTCTGATGTTGTATGCCGGCGCATTTTTCAAGTATTCCGACAGAGGGTTCGGGCTGCTGTTTTCGACGCGTCCCGAAGGTGATGGTGAAACGATAGAGGATCTGCCCGATGATAATATAGCTGATTTTATAAACGATGAAGGAAAGTTTGAAGGATCGGACGGTCAGGAGTATTCGCACTGGATCATAGTGTCGGGAACGAAGATTTTCTATAAGGAAGACTATATCGGAGATATCGAAGCGTTCAGGAGTTTTATCGCCGACAAGAAATTTGCGGGAACGATATACATAAAAGATGACTACGCCGCGGCATCAACGTATCATGAAGTTTTTGATGCCTTGGAGGAGAAAGGGTTTGAACCGAAGAAAGATGAAACGCAGGAATGAGCTTAAAAAATCAATATCAGTTACTCTGCTCGTCATCTTCGGGTGCGCTCTGTGCGGAGGAAAACCGAAAGAAAAAGAGATCTCCATGTCCATCGAAGGTCTTATAGACTTTGACAAGGCTATTTTTACGTCCAATCTGGGAGTATCAAATCCCAATAACGCAAAAAGCGATGACGGAAACAAAAAAGAGGAAGAAACCGCTGAGGAAACAAAAGAGCAGACAGAAGAAACGGTGATCATCGTAAAGGGAAAGAAGATATATCTTAAGGGAAGCGATAAGGATATATCGGCAGATGAAATGCTGGATATCGTTAAGAAAAAGAAGGGAAACCAGACCGTATATCTGAAGGACGGAGATGCAGACGGGTATGCGGACGCTGTTGTATATAAAGACGCAGACAACAAACTGAGCCGGCTCTGCAGTGAAATGGGTATTGACTATGAGCGGGATTAAAATGATCAAAATCAGGCATATGTGCCTTGTGATATCGATCCTGATGATCGGTCTGATGCTTTGCGGCTTTGATTATGATTGGGATTGGGACTTCTTCGGTACCAAGAAAGTCAAGATGGATACGCAGGAGCACAGGGTATATCAGACCATCGAAGCGGATACGATCATCCGGGAAAAAGATAAGAGGATATATGATGATAAGAATTATCTGATATATGGGGTCGTATCCGGAAAGAAAGAAAAAGAGTTTGCGATCACTGCAGCAGGCGGTAAGGACGGGATCACCTGCAAAGCAGCGGATGATACGGCGATCAGGTCCATAAAGGGCATTGAAGACGGAAAAACGGTAAAAGCATATGGAGAAGTGTCGGTGAATCTGCTCACCGGAACTGCAAGTGTGAAGCTGTTCAAGGTGCTTCCGGCCGATAATGAGACGTTTTCAGGCAATTCTTTTTGCACAATGGATGGAAGGCTTTACAAAAAAAGCGAACTGAAGATGCGTGAACTTCATAAAGGAGCTGTTAAGTATTATATATTGCCGCAGTGGACGGCGGTTGAGCATAATATCCGGGATGAAGAGCTTGGCACTATTGAGGGATACCAGTACCGCCTCAATGAGCTGAAAGACGGAGGAGTCGCGGAAAGCCTGTTCATAAGCTATTTTGATAAAGGTTATATTGATATAAATGACCGCGACGAGACAGAGCTCATTGAAAAGAGGATCAT
>CADCPL010000279.1 GCA_902803305.1 uncultured Lachnospiraceae bacterium | reverse complement strand
GCCTGTTAACAGAAATGCCCTGGCAGAAATGTTTCGTAACGTATCGACTCATTCGAATGTTTCCCCTGAATCAATAGTCCAGATGACCAAGCTCGGTATGCCGCTTACCGAGTCAAACGTTATACAGTTCGATAACTATCGCAGTTTTGAACATCAGATAATGAACGATCTTCAGTCTGTTGCAGGCGGCGTGGCAGATCTTCTGAGCGAGGCTCTTGACCTGGTCTCATCAGGAAACAGTTCGCAGATGATCGGTAATATGACGGCTGCGGAAGTAATTAATGAAGTGATAAATATTATTGATCCCGAAGCACTTGAGGTCATATCGCCGGAAGCGGTGAACGTTGACGTGGCGGCAGCCGATACCGAGATCGCGGCAGCGGAATCGGCAGTAAATGCAGAGACAGTTTCCGGTCAGACAGAGTCAACTGCAGAGCATTCGGGTATCATAGCAGAGAACAATACAGGGGCAGATCAAAGCACGGTTATCTCAACACAGACACAAGAGGCAGTCGCCGGGCAGCCCGGTATCCCGGCTGAGAATAGTACAGCAGCAGAACAAAGCACAGTGATCTCCGGTCAGAGCGACGCGATGGTATCCGGCCGGAATGCCGATGTGACGGATCTTTTAAATCCCAATCTGTCGCTTACACCGGCGGAGCAGCATACGCTCGCAAGTGATATCCAAAATATCCTCATTCTTGCGGGAGAGAGCCCGGATATCCATGAACCGCTCAATCCTTCGGAAGTCATAACAATGGTCAAAGAGCTTGCGGCCCAAAATCCGCCGGATGATATAAGGGTTGTCGAGGCTGAAATGTCAGGATACTCGGAGCAGCAGGGAGAGATAAGCGATGAAGGTAAAATGCTGAATCAGGCGCTTACCGATATCGGACAGCTCAAAGAGCATTTGGGCCAAACAGGCAAAGAAAGCAAAGACAGCATTGCCGGGAAGCTTGGCGAACTGATCAAATCGGAAGGTTTTTCAAAACTCCTGAAAGATTCCGTTAAGGCGCAGATGTCGATAAAGCCCGAGGACGTATCAAAGAGCGGAAAGATTGATGAGCTGTATGACAGGATCCAGAAGACTTCAGCGAAGATAACCGAACTTATGGAGAACATCGGAAGAAGTGATTCGGCAGTGGCAAGATCCGCCGGAGCCCTGACTGACAATGTCAATTTCATGAACCAGCTCAACGAATTTGTCGGCTATGTACAGCTTCCTCTTAAAATGGCAGGAGAGGACGCGAACGGTGAACTCTACGTATATACGAACAAAAAGAACCTTTCAAACGGTGACGGAAATTATTCCGCGCTCCTGCATCTTGATATGGAGCATCTCGGACCGATGGACATATACGTCACGATGCAGGATCACACAAAGGTTGGCACGAATTTCTATCTCCAGACGGAAGAACTCCTTGATTTTATCGAGTCTCATATAGATGAGCTTACGGAAAGGCTTACGGCAAAAGGCTATAATACGAGTACAAAAGTATCGCAGAGAGCGCCGGGAGAGCCGATAACTCCGATCACGGATGAGTTTACCAAGGATGAAACACATCAAAGCGGACCGGTTGTTGTATCAAGGATGAGATTTGATGTAAGGGCATGATATGGCTGAAGAAGATAAGAAAAAAATAAAACAGGCGGTGGCCATAGAGTATAACCCCGAGGATATGGCCCCGAAGATTGTCGCAACGGGGCGAGGTAAGCTTGCCGAGCGTATCATCGAACAGGCAAAAGAAAACGATGTGCCCGTACATCAGGATGAAAAGCTGGCAAACACTCTGTCAAAGCTTGACATAGGCGAGTACATCCCGCCCGAACTGTATGAAGTCGTTGCGGAGATACTTGTATTTGTCGATAACATGGAGAAGATCCGAAGCAAACTTGCAAAATGATGAATAAACGGACCGTCGGAACAAAAAAAGAAGATGAAGCTGCAAAGTTTCTTACGGGCTGCGGTCTCAGAGTCACGGATCTTAATTTTCGCAGCAGGTTCGGTGAGATAGATATCGTTGCAAGGGACGGCGACTATATTGTATTTGTTGAGGTTAAGTACAGAAAAACCTCCTCGGCAGGTCATCCCGAGGAGGCTGTTGATATTCGTAAAGCACGTAAGATTTCAAAAGTGGCGGATTACTACAGAGTTGTGAAAAAACTTCCGCCCGACATCGGTATAAGATTTGATGTTGTTGCAATTGAAGGCGAAGAGATAAGGTGGTACAAAAATGCTTTCATGTATAACGGTTAAGCATTGTCGTCGCCCAGGAACTCCATACCGAGTCTGTTATTGTAACGCCTGAGCACTTCCTGGATCTTTTCGGTGTTTGTATGAACCTTTGACATTGCGATATCATGGTTCATGTAGTCAACAACGTTGGCGAGAAACTCACTCATGTCTGCCTCGATGAAATAGGGGCGATTCTTTATCTCCGGATCGTGATAGCACAGATTGGTAACGATCATCTTTTCAAACACACACTCATCATATGCTTTGTCAAACAATTCGATACCTTCCGTGAACAGACCGAATGTACAGCAAACATACACGCGCTTTGCGTTCATGGCCTTGAGCTGTTTTGCCGTATCCATCATGCTTCCGCCCGAACTTATCATGTCATCTATCACTATGACATCTTTTCCGTCGATATTATCTCCGAGAAATTCGTGAGCGACTATAGGGTTCTTGCCGTTGATGACTTTTGTATAGTCACGTCTTTTGTAGAACATTCCGGTGTTTACTCCGAGAACGCCCGCAAAGTATACGGCGCGGTCAAGTGCGCCCTCGTCGGGACTTATGACTATAAGATGGTCCTTGTCGATGATAAGATCGCGCTCATAATGGATAAGAGCCGAGACGAATTCATATGGCGGAGTGAAATTATCGAATCCGCATAACGGGATGGAATTCTGAACTTTCGGATCGTGTGCATCAAAAGTAACGACATCGTTGACACCCATGTCGGCAAGCTCCGCGAGCGCCATGGCACAGTCAAGGGATTCGCGCATCGAACGCTTATGCTGACGGGACTCGTAAAGGAACGGCATGACGACCGTTATACGGTGTGCTTTTCCGCCGATAGCAGCTATTATCCTTTTGACATCCATATATATGTCATCGGGAGACATATAGTGTACAAATCCGTTGACCGTAAATGAAAGACTGTGGTTACAAATATCGGCAAGGATGAATATATCCATTCCTCTTGCGGTATCCCGAAGTATTGCCTTTCCTTCACCGGTACCGAACCTCGGCCATTCACAGTCTATGATGTAAGAGTCTTTGCGGTATCCGAAAAATCCGCTTGTATCGGGATGATTCGCATTCTGATGTTTGCGGAATTCAACAAGGCGCTTGTCAACGGCTTGTCCAAGCTCTCTGCAGCTGTCATGCACAACAAGACCGAGCGGAGCCACGGGAAGCATATCTTCAATGGAAAGATGTTCAGCCATTATATATTACCTTCCTTTGATCAATTGCGTTTATTGCGACATTAGTTTATCAATATCCGCGCTATTTTTCTACTGTTATTTTTTTCTGAAAAAATATATAATGTTCCATAAGGTTAAAAATCAAAGAAAGCAAGGGATAAACAAATGAGTAAAGTAAGAACGAGATTTGCACCGAGTCCTACGGGAAGAATGCACGTGGGAAATCTGCGTACCGCATTATATGCGTACCTTATCGCCAAGCATGAAAACGGCACGTTCATGCTGCGTATAGAAGATACCGATCAGGAAAGATATGTTGACGGCGCGGTTGACATAATATATAGAACGCTTGAGAAAACAGGTCTTGTACATGATGAAGGACCCGATAAAGACGGTGGTGTCGGACCTTACGTTCAAAGTGAGCGCCAGGCATCCGGGATATATCTGAAGTATGCAAAGCAGCTCGTCGATGAAGGAAAAGCATATTACTGCTTTTGTACAAAGGAAAGACTTGAAGGTCTTTCAAGAGTTGTGGCCGGTAAAGAGATCAACGTATATGACAAGCATTGTCTTAACCTTTCGAAGGAGGAGATACAGGCAAACCTTGATGCCGGAATGCCTTATGTCATCAGACAGAACAATCCGACAGAAGGAACAACAACGTTTCATGATGAGATATACGGAGACATAACGGTTGATAATGCCGAACTTGACGACATGATACTGATCAAATCGGACGGTTTTCCCACATATAATTTTGCAAATGTTATAGATGATCATCTCATGGGCATCACTCATGTTGTAAGAGGTAACGAATATCTTTCGTCCACACCCAAGTATAACAGGCTCTATGAAGCATTCGGATGGGAGATACCCGTTTATGTTCATTGTCCGCTCATTACAGATGAAGAGCATAAGAAGCTTTCAAAGAGGAGCGGTCACTCGTCATATGAGGATCTTCTTGATCAGGGATTTGTCTCTGAGGCTATAGTAAACTTTGTGGCACTTCTCGGATGGTCTCCCGAGGATAATGTCGAGATCATGAGCCTTGACGAACTCATAGCCAAGTTCGATTACACGAAGATGAGCAAATCACCGGCTGTCTTTGACTTTACAAAGCTGAAGTGGATGAACGGTGAATATATCAAGGCAATGGATTTTGACAGGTTTTATGAGATGGCACTTCCGTATATCAAGGAAGTCATAACAAAGGATTACGATCTTGTAAAGATCGCCAACATGGTCAAGACAAGGATCGAGATATTTCCCGATATAAAGGATCACATTGACTTCTTTGAAGCTGTTCCCGAGTATGATATAGCGATGTACACTCATAAAAAGATGAAAACAGACACCGAGTCGAGCCTGAAGCTTCTTGAAGAGGTTCTTCCGATGCTTGAGGACACGGATGATTATTCAAATGATGCATTGTTTGCCAAACTCTCGGAATATGCAGCGGCACATGAATACAAGACCGGATTTGTGATGTGGCCTATCAGAACAGCGCTTTCAGGAAAACAGATGACTCCGGGCGGAGCCACGGAACTGATGGAAGTCCTGGGCAGAGAGGAATCCTGTGCACGTATCAGGAATGCGATAGCAAAACTTAAGGGATAGTAAATGCTTTATCTTATCTGCTTTTTCATTTCATTTGCGATATTTCTT
>CADCPL010000278.1 GCA_902803305.1 uncultured Lachnospiraceae bacterium | reverse complement strand
GGATGACGAGCTTCTCGATAGAGAGTTCTGCAATTATGTGATCAGTAACGCACTGTCTTCCCCCGAGAGAGGCATCATGATCGAAAAACTGGAAAAGTACAAGCATCTTGCTTCAGGTGGCCGATATCATAATAACGTGGGAGGGCCTGTGCCTGACAAGATCGATTTTTCGAAGGGATATAAGTTTTCCATTGCATTTGAAAACAGCGGATCACGCGGTTATACGACCGAGAAGATAATGGAAAGCTTTGCATCGGAGACTGTCCCGATCTATTGGGGGAATCCCGATATCGCAAAAGAGTTTAATCCCGACAGCTTCATCAACTGTCATGATTTCGCAAACTTTGATGAGGTGGTGGATTACGTAAAGAAGATCGACTCTGATGATGATGCATATCTTAAGATGGTTAAAGCGCCGGTGATAAAGGACGGATGCGTGGCAGCCAAATGTCTTGATGATGATTATCTGTCTGATTTTCTGTATAGCATATGTTCACAGGATCCCGCGAAAGCCATCCGAAGGAACAGGGTATACATCGGGAAACACTATGAAGACGAAGCAAAGCTTCACGAAAAGGCAGACAGAGTTCTCAGGCTACCGAGAAGAGCTGTACGGGGGCTTAGAAATCGCATGCGGAAATAGAATTACAGAGTTTGACTTTTATACGGGTATTATGATAGAATTCATTTCGGTTTAGCTGACGTGGCACAGTAGGTAGCGCACCGCATTGGTAGTGCGGAGGTCTCGGGTCCGATTCCCGACGTCAGCATTTGCAGATAGGGTAGGGACCCTGTCTGCACCGCGAGGCCCTATCGCCGCAGGCGATCTGAATGGCCGAGCGTCCGTTTGAGGCCGAGCGCCGCATGAGCGAGTACGGGTCAGTAGATTTGGCAGGGTATATGCCCTGTCTTTTTTTACCGTTATGAATAAATTTATAGGAAACAAACAATTCTATAAGAGCGTATTTGCCATCGCGCTTCCGATAATGGTACAGAACGGCATATCCAATTTTGTGAATATGCTTGATAATCTTATGGTTGGAAGGATCGGAACCGAGCAGCTTTCGGGGGTATCCATCGTAAACGATCTTATGTTCGTGTACCAACTGTGCCTGTTCGGCGCGATAAGTGGGGCAGGTATATTTACGGCTCAGTATTTCGGACAGGGAAACACAGACGGTGTCAGGCAAACATTCCGGATCAAAGTCATGATCTGCGGGATAATAATGATCCTGGGGATCGGGATATTTGCACTGAAAGACAGGACGATCATCTCCTACTACCTTCATGAGGGATCCGAAACAGGTGATCTTGCGGCAACGCTTGAATACGGGCATACATATATGATGCTGATGCTGGCCGGACTGTTTCCGCAGGCAGCGGAATTTGTATATTCATCAACACTGCGCGAGACCGGAGAGACCGTGATCCCGATGCGGGCGAGTCTTGCTGCGGTGTTCATCAACCTTGTACTCAACTATATCCTAATATACGGTAAACTTGGATTTCCGGTGCTCGGAGTTGCCGGAGCAGCGATCGCAACAGCGATATCAAGGGTTGTTCAGGCGATGATAGTTGTTATCTGGACGCACAGACACAGAGATCTCAAGCCTTATATCATAGGTGCGTATGAGACGCTGCGGGTATCGGGAACACTTGTGAGGAAGGTAGCCGTTACGGGACTGCCTCTTGTGCTCAATGAATTCCTGTGGTCCTTCGGCATCGTCCTTCAGAAACAGAGTTATTCCACACGCGGGCTGGCCGTTGTTGCGGGGCTTAATATCAATTCCACGTTTTTTAATGTATTTGCGATATGTTTTATCGCATTCGGGGATGCAGTCGCGATCATGGTGGGACACCTGCTCGGTGCGGGAAAGATGAAGGAGGCAAAGGAGACCGGTCTCAAGATAAATGTATTCGTGACATTCTCATGTATAATCGTGGGATCCATACTGTATATGGTGGCCGGACTGCTGCCGGAGCTTTATAACACGACTGCGGAAGTAAAGGCTCTGGCAAGTGATTTTCTGCGGGTGACAGGACTGATGATGCCGCTCTTCGGATTGTGTCACAGTCTGTATTTTACAATCAGGGCAGGAGGAAAGACGTTTATCACGTTCCTGTTTGACAGCGCTTTTCTCATGACTATAGGTGTACCGCTTGCATATGTTCTGACACGATATACGAGCATTGATATAGTAAGCATCTATGCGATATGCGAGGGAACCGCTCTTATCAAGGTGTTCATCGGATTTGCCATATCCGCGAGCGGGGTGTGGATGCAGAATATAGTCGAATGATCTGATCGGAGGATCTTATGTTAGTAACGCTTATTAACTGGATCTATATTTTTCTGACATCATATATCATCGGATTTTTTGTACTTCCGAGGATATCGGGATTGATCGTAAAGGGGTGCAGCCCGTCTTTTAACTGGTGCGACCGTGTCGTGGCAGGTCTTGTGATCGCCACGGTTTATGCCCAGATCTTCAGTCTGTTTTCGGGGCTGGGGATCGCGGCAAATGTCGTGATGGTCATATTCTGTCTGACGGCGGCATATATTGACCGAAACAGGATCAAAGAGGAGTTGATTCTCAGGCGTAAAGTCGCGGGCGATACGACGCCTCAAAAGATCATTCGCGCACTGCTTGTGGTCATCGGAGCGGTCCTGTTCGTGCTGAACCTCATGTATACAGCCGATAGTTCATTTCACTATGATACCGGGCTATATCATGCCCAGTCCATTCACTGGTTGGAAGACTACGGGATCATCAAAGGGCTCGGTCTGATCCATGTCAGATTTGCATATAACAGTGCGTACTATCCGCTTTGCGCCCTGTACAGCATGCGCGATTTGATGGGAGGACAGTCTCTTCACGGTATGAGCGGTTTCATTTCCATGATACTGTGTATGTATGCGGTTTACGGATGGATCCGCAAATGCGATGCGGTCAGTGCCTGCATCAGATTGGCTCCTGTTTTTTATTTTCTCATATGCCTCCTGGAGATCACGTCTCCGGAATCCGATTTTGTCACCATCTTTCTGTTCATATGGATGATGATCAGACTTGCTGAAGTAGGGCACAGCACTGATGAAGACAACAGGCTTGCGGGACTGTGTCTTCTTGCCATATGCTCATTTTCACTCGTCGGGTTCAAATTATCCGCGGCGGGCTTTGCTCTTGTAACCATCTGGCCGCTTGTCATTCTTATCAAAAAGAGGCAGTGGAAGAGCATCATTTTATGCGGTTGTCTGGCGGCAATGATGGTTCTTCCTTATGTGATACGAAACGTTATCATATGCGGATGGCCGGTATATCCTTTTGCCCACTTTGATATGTTCGATGTTCCGTGGAAGTTTGCAAAGGAAACACTTGAAAGCGATGCCAATGAGATAAGCGTGTGGGCCGGCCTGGTCCACTCCGGAGGAGCAGGAGGAGGCTCGATGATCGAGTGGCTCAGGTATTGGTGGGATGAACAGGTCTTGGCGGCGAGGCTGTTTGTATCTTCGTTCCTGCTTTCGCTTCCGGTTGCCGTGGTCTGCGTTTTTATCAGATCAAAATGGTTCTTCAAATATCTGATGGCAGTTATGCTCGCGTCGATCGTTTTTTACCTGATCAAGGCGCCTCTTATCAGATACGGATATGGTCCCGTTCTCGTATTTCCTCTGATGACAATGGGATTTGTACTGGAAGCATCGATGGGATCAAAAAAAGCGGTGGCGATCTTCATATCAGTCTTTGTATCCGCTGTTATACTCCTGCCGTCACTTTACAGTACCAAGGAACTGCTGAAGTTTGATATTGAAGAATCCGGACGATTCTCATTTTCCGATCAACTGATAAGTCAGATTGATTATCCTGCTGCAAATGTCAGGGAAGTGGACTGGTACGGACACACCGTGTATCTTCCGAACAAAGGCGATCAGTGCTGGTATTATGCTTTCCCGTCTTCGCCGTACCATGAGTGTTTTGATAATAATATGCCGATCTCGGATGATCTTGCGGATGGCGTTATTCGGACCGATAGCATCCGATAGGTTCGGCATTGACCGTAAAAATCTCTTGTGCTATCATTCATAACTGAAAAGAATATCGGGGAAAGGTGCCGGATCATCATATAATATGATGGATCAGGGTAAAAGGGAAACAGGTGCAAGACCTGTGCGAACTCGTCACTGTAAGCGGGTAGTATGCTGCAAGTATCCTCTTAATGCAGGAAGCCACTGGGAAACCGGGAAGGTATTGCGGTATATGACGATCCGCAAGCCAGGAAACCTGCCTTCTCTCTGTATTGTAAGGATCACGAGTAATTGGTCTTATTACAGCATAAACGGGAACGAGGGTTCCTGTTGTTTGTGTGCCAGACCAATGACTCATTTTACCATCGTAAGATGAGTTTATTTTTTTAGGAGGACTTGGCATTATGAAAAAGAGGTTTTTAAGCATTTTAGGTGTATCGCTGCTTTCGGCATCCGTTCTTGCGGGATGTGCGACTGTAGATGTAAACATGACTCCGGGAGGATCGGAAGATCAGGAAGTTTCCGATGAGGCAGAGCCCGCAGAGGAGAACGATGATCAGGCAAAGGCTGATGCGGTTGCGGCGCTTATAGATGCCATCTATGTACAGGAGAGGACCGATGAGACAGATGCACTCTGCCTGGCTGCGAAGAATGCATGGGATGAGCTTACCGATGCCCAGAAGGAACTTGTGGAGGGAGAAGAGGCAGATCCCGATTATTTCGGAAGAGATACGGGTGATGCATCGGCTGACGATCCGCTTAACAGTGATGATATCGGTGAAAATGAGATACTTGTAGTAAGCTTCGGAACATCTTTTAACGATTCGAGAGCACAGGATATAGGCGGGATTGAAAAGGCGATAGCCGCAGCATATCCCGATTGGTCCGTAAGAAGAGCTTTTACCGCTCAGATAATCATAAACCATGTTCAGGCTCGTGACGGTGAGAAGATCGATAATATGGATCAGGCACTTGAGAGAGCGGTTGCAAACGGCGTTAAGAACCTGGTCATCCAGCCCACACATCTGATGCATGGTGCGGAATATGACGAACTGAAAGAGGCAGCTGATGCGTATGCCGACAAGATCGACAGCATTGTGATCGCGGAGCCGCTCCTGGGAGAGGTCGGATCAGATGCGACGGTCATCAATGCAGATAAGAAGGCAGTTGCAGAGGCGATAGTAGCACAGGCCGTAGCGGATTCCGGTAAGGGATCTTTGGAGGATGCCGAAAAAGACGGCATCGCCTATGTATTCATGGGTCACGGCACCGCGCATACGGCTAAAGTCAGCTACAGCCAGATGGCAACACAGATGAAGGAACTTGGTTACAAAAATGTATTCATTGGAACGGTTGAAGGAGAGCCTGAAGAGACGGCATGTGAAAATGTCATAGAAGATGTAAAGGCTGCAGGATATAAGAAAGTCATCCTTCGTCCGCTAATGGTCGTTGCCGGAGATCATGCCAATAACGATATGGCAGGCGATGACGATGACAGCTGGAAGAGCATGTTCAATGCATCTGGTGCATTTGACAGCGTAGACTGCCAAATCGCGGGTCTCGGTCGTATCAAGACGATCCAGGATCTGTATGTGGCTCATACGGGCGAAGCTCTTGACGGAGGCGCAGATACCGATAAAGCGGCATCTGACGCAACGAAACCCGAAGACGGAAAATATGAAGCAAAGTTTACTACCGACAGTTCAATGTTCAGTGTCAATGAGACAAAGGACGGAAAAGGCGAACTTACGGTAAAGGATGGCAAGATGACAATCCATATCACTCTTGTATCAAAAAACATCGTGAATCTGTTCCCGGGCACAGCTGAGGATGCTCAGAAGGACGGAGCCGTGCTTCTTGAGCCGACTGTAGATAAAGTTGAGTATTCCGACGGGACAAGCGAAGAGGTATACGGATTTGACGTTCCCGTACCTGCTCTTGATGAAGAGTTCGATCTGGCTCTTATAGGAACGAAGGGTAAATGGTATGATCACAAGGTTAAGGTCACACTGTGATAGGTTAAGACACTTATTATTTATATCTATACTTGTAATATGTGAGATGCTGGTAACCTCCTGCGGAGTGCAGGAGGTTACTTCGATTGTTGACGCGCCACAAATGGTTGACATAACTTTAACAGGAGGGTCCGGCAAAGCCCATGTGGAGTCTCCGGTGAAAGTCGTTACCCGAGACGGGAAAACATTTGCAACACTTGTGTGGAGCAGTAAAAACTACGATTATGTCATAGTCGACGGTGAAAAGTACCTTAATGAAAATGAAGGCGGAGCGTCGACTTTTACGGTACCTGTCGCAAATCTTGATGAGCCGTTTGTGTTTATCGCAGATACTCTTGCGATGAGTCAGCCTCATGAGATCGAGTATACGATCATATGGAACAAAAGTCCTGAAGAGGAAGAATCGGATGCCGCAGATAATTTAAACATGGGATTCGGCATAAGACCGGCTGAGCAGGCTCCGATAACTATAGATGGCAAAAAGGAGACAGGCAGGCTTGAGCTTGAGCGTGTAAACGGCTTTGATGTAAGGCAGTTCGGTGATCACAGACTTATCAGTATATACGGTGTGGGAGATTATCTGCTTGTACCTGAGGGTGAAAGCGTTCCGGCGGACGTTCCGGAAGAT
>CADCPL010000277.1 GCA_902803305.1 uncultured Lachnospiraceae bacterium | reverse complement strand
TCCTTGATCACGGAGATACTGTCGTCATCCGACATATCATCACGGACATCGACTATGAGCTGGTTGTATATCATGTTATTCCTGTCGGGATACATTGACGAAGACATGAATGCGAGGCCGCATTTACTGTAGTTGGGATACATCATGTCCGACTCGGAAACATAGTACACATAGTCGGGAGCATCAACAGTACCTTTTACCATCGCATCTATCTGCAGGCTGTCGATCTTAAGCGTGATCATATCCCCGATATGGATGTTGTTTGTCCGTGCGAACCATTCCTCCAGCCATACGCCTTCGGCTTCTTCCGAAAAAGGCACGCCGTCATAGAGCATAAGGGAGTTGATCCTGTTAGTGTCCATGAAGTTGATGTACATGAAGGCGTTGTCATATTTTTCCGCATTTCCGGTAACAGACAGACGCTTTTCGACATCAACGACTCCCGAGACTTTTTTTGCCGTACGCACATCGTCATCGGAAAAGCCTGCGCCTGCGACCCATATGTCGCACAGGTTGTATTTTCTGTAATAATTGTCAGCTGCTTTTGCTGCCCCGGAGCTTTCGGCATCAAGTCCGACAAAGACGAGCATACCGAGAAGGGACATGAGGAATATTGAAATGAACTGCGACTTGTTTTTGGAAAGGTCGCGACGCATTTTCCTGAATAACATTTACCAGTTCACCTCATCTGCATCTTTGGGCGAATCGTTGTGCTCGATCGATTTGATGCCTCCGTTCTTGACGCGAATGACCGTATCCGCGATATCCGCAAAGAAGCTGTTGTGCGTGACCATGACAACGGTCCTTTTTTTCTCGCGGCTCATGTTTTGAAGAAGCTTCAGTACTTCTTTACCGGTCACCGTATCAAGCGCACCTGTCGGCTCATCGCAAAGAAGCAGCCGCGGGTTTTTTGCGATCGCTCTTGCGATAGATGTACGCTGCTGCTCACCACCGGAGAGCTGTGAAGGAAACTGGTGGAGATGATCGGCAAGTCCTACCGATGCAAGTGCTTCCGCAGGATCTTCTGTATCGCTCTTGATGTCTTTCATAAGAGCTACGTTTTCATAAGCCGTAAGTGTTGGGATAAGGTTATAGAACTGAAATACGACGCCGACGTTTTCGGCTCTGTATTTTGTAAGCTGATTATCGGTAAAAGTTGTCAGGTCCTCGCCGTCAAACCATATGTGGCCGCTCGACGCGCTGTCCATTCCGCCAAGAAGGTTAAGCAATGTACTTTTTCCCGCACCGGAAGGACCGAGGATAACTACCATCTCGCCTTCGTTTATCGTAAGGTTCGCATCCTTTAGCGCATAGAATTCATGCTCGCCCTGAACGTATTTTTTGCATACGTCCTTAAATTCGATCAGCGTTTTTTTCTCACCGTCGGTCGAAGAGTCTTTTTCAAGATCGATTATCTCTATGCTGCTGTCGTCCTGTTTCTTTTTGCCAAACATTGGTTTTCCGGAATCTATTTGGGCTCTGCTTTCTTGCCGATCGCATCATCCGTTATCGCGTCGACAATGACAACATCGCCGTTTGCAAGACCGGCCTCGACTTCTATATGGTCCTCGGAAGAAAGGCCGATAGTTATGTACTGTTTTGCCACGACACCGTCTCTTATGACGTAGCAGTAGTCGCCAAAATCATCTGCGTAGTATGCTTCGGACGGGATGGTGAGCACGCCTTCTTTTTCACTCGTATGGATCGTTACATCCGCTTCAAGACCGATGTACACGCGATCATCGGGAGAATCTATCCTGACCGAAACGGGAACCTTCGCCTTGTCGGAATTCTTGGCCTCGGCCAGTCTTTTGATCTCTGTGACCGTACCCGTGTAGGTGTTTCCTGCGATGCTTATGTCCGCCTTCTGTCCGACGTTTATCTTTCCTATATCATACTTGGATATGCCGACGTCAACCTTGATGTCGTTGCTGCTCTCTATCGTAAAGAGGGGTGATCCTTTTACGGCAACGCTTCCATTCTCCACAAAGCTTTCGGTTACGATACCGTCAAAATCAACGGTCACGCCTGAGCCTGCTTTTGCGAGGTTTTCTTCGGCCGAATCAACGCTGAGGGTCGAGAGATCGAATGAGTTCCTTAGCTGTTCCTTCTGATATGAATTGAGTATCTGGTTTTCGTATGTGTTCTTTACGGTGGATGCTTCGGTCCAGTTGCGCATGATGTCGGACATCCAGTTTCCGTTAAGCACCGTCTGTGCATATTCTTCCGGAGAGAGGTTTGCAGGGGGAAGTCCCGCAAGGTCCGAATTAAGATTTGCCACATCCTGATTGAGCTTTGCTATATCGCTCTGCAGGCCTTCCATTTCTTTGTAGATCTTCTTCATGGCTGCCTCATCGCCTTCGGCTTCGGCCTTCTGGAGTGCGACGCTCTTTAGGTTAAGATCGCTCGTCTTCGTTGCGATGTCCGCATTCTTCTGAGCGAGGTTTTTGTTGATACCGTCCGCTATGCAGCTTATGTCCCAGTTCTCCTGGTACTGGCCCTGATTGACGTAGTCGTTTGCCTGACGAAACAATGCATATGTTGTTCTGTATATCTCTATATCCGATGCAGCCTTATTGTATTTTGCCTGATTTTTGTCGCTTGCCTGAACCTGGCCGTTCATCGAGTTCTCGGCCGATTTGGAATTCAGGACTGCCTGATCCCTTGCGTTTATGAGATCCTCAAGATCGTACTGAACGACCATATCGCCGCGCTTTACTTCGTCGCCGGTCTTCAGGTTGTAGAAACTGATGGGTGCCGTTACTGTGGCATAGTATGTGGTACTGTCCACACCGTGCACATCCCCGGTCGCTTCGACATCTTCCGAGATACTTCTGTATCCCGCTGTATCGGTACTGTATCCGGTTGCTTTTCCAAGAAATGCCGTCATAAGGATCGCGGATGCTGCAAGAACTGCTACAGCTCCGCCGACGGCCAGTATTCTCCCGGTCTTCATCTTATCCTCCGTGTAGTTATACCTGCCTGCTGTTAGAGTACGCTAACTGATGGTATTTTATCATATTATTCT
>CADCPL010000276.1 GCA_902803305.1 uncultured Lachnospiraceae bacterium | reverse complement strand
CCCGATTCGGGACTGACTGCGGCTGCCGGCTATGCGCAGTATTCGGGGATCCCGTTCGCTCTTGCTTTTGCCAAGAACAGTTATGTCGGAAGGACTTTTATCAAACCGACTCAGGAGGAAAGGACGAGCGCGGTTGCGATCAAGCTCCGCGTGATCGAGGATGTTGTAAAGGATAAAAGGGTTGTACTTATAGATGATTCGATCGTGCGCGGTACAACGCTTGCAAATCTCATAAAGGAAATGAGAAGGTTCGGTGCCAAGGAAGTACACGTCCGTATTTCCTCGCCGCCTTTTTTGCATCCTTGTTTTTACGGTACGGATGTGCCTGATAATTCGCAGCTTATAGCAAACGATCATACGAAAGAAGAGATACGGATAAATATCGGAGCGGACTCGCTTGAGTATCTGGCTATAGAAGATCTTGAGAACATGACAGGAGGTCTTGAACTTTGTAAAGCCTGCTTCGACGGGAAGTATCCTGTTATCGTCTGATAAGGATGTTATGTTTTCACAAAATTTGTTCGTGATGTCAATGATAGTTTGTGAAATAATGACATTGCCAAAAGCGGACAGCCGTATTAGAATCTCATCATAACAAAGGCGTTTGGGAGTTTCCCGGACGCCTTTTTGTTTAACCTGATACACTATGATCATTTATTGGCAATGGAGCCGCAGGAGATTTTTCTCCGGCGGCTTTTTCAATAGATAAGGTCAGAGGTTACGGGTAAATAATGAGGAGGTGGAAGTGATGAGTAACGAGATCATGGAGTATGTAACAAGTGAAGTCTATGGTGTCTGGTTCCTTATAGGAGCGGCACTGGTCTTCTGGATGCAGGCAGGATTCGCAATGTGCGAAACGGGTTTTGCAAGAGCCAAGAATGCCGGCAATATCCTTATGAAGAACCTCATGGATTTCTGTATAGGAACGGTAGTGTTCATCCTGCTGGGATTCGGACTGTTCCTTGGAGAAGATGCACTGGGAGGATTTATCGGACTTCCCACTTTGGATATCTTCACAAACTACGCATCGTTTGACTGGTCAAACTTTGTGTTCAACCTTGTGTTCTGTGCGACGACCGCTACGATCGTATCCGGAGCGATGGCAGAACGTACAAGATTTATTTCCTACTGTGTTTATTCCGCAGTGATATCGGCAGTGATATATCCTATCGAGGCTCACTGGACATGGGGCGGCGGCTGGCTCGCACAGATGGGATTTCATGATTTTGCAGGTTCAAACTGTATTCATATGGTAGGAGGTATATGCGCACTTATCGGTGCAGCAATGCTTGGTCCCAGGATCGGAAAATATGAGAAGGATGAAAGCGGAAAGATCATAAAAGTCAATGCTTTCCCCGGACATAACATCCCGATCGCAGCACTCGGCGTGTTTATCCTCTGGCTTGGCTGGTACGGATTCAACGGAGCAGCAGCAACATCACTTGATCAGCTGGGTTCGATATTTGTAACAACAACCATTGCGCCTTCGATCGCAACGGTAGTATGTATGATCTTTACATGGGTGAAGTTCGGTAAACCCGATGTTTCCATGTGCCTGAACGCAGCGCTTGCAGGACTTGTTGCCATTACGGCTCCCTGTGATGTGGTTGATGCATACGGCGCACTTGCAGTCGGTGCGGTTGCCGGAGTACTTGTTGTATTCGGCGTATGGTTCTTTGATAATGTTGCGCGTGTTGATGATCCTGTCGGTGCCGTAGCCGTACATATGGTTAACGGTATCTGGGGAACACTTGCAGTCGGACTGTTTGCGACAAATACAACACCCACATATTCACTTGCAGATTCAAACGGTGAGGAACTTCTCGGTGTGTTCTACGGCGGCGGATTTAAGCTTCTCGGAATTCAGTTTGTCGGAATGCTCGCAACTGCTGCATGGACAGCTGTTACGATCTGGATCGCATTCTCGATCATAAAAGCTACTCTCGGTCTTCGTGCTTCTGCAGAGGAAGAGATCGAAGGACTTGATATCACCGAGCACGGTCTTCCGAGTGCATATTCGGGATTTGCCATCCAGGATATGACCGGAACCATCATGGATGTAAATGAAAACACAAACCTCGGAGAATCATCATACGACAAGGCGAGCGACGCGCAGAAGAACGCTTCGGTCAAAGTCATAAAAGAGGTCACAGTCCCGGCAGAGGGAAGCGCATTTTACGATACCGGTATGCATAAAGTATCGATCATCGCAAAACTGGCAAGATTTGATGCTCTTAAGAAAGCGCTCAACGAACTCGGTGTTACCGGTATGACAGTTACACAGGTCATGGGCTGCGGTATCCAGAAAGGTGCCGGCGAATACTACAGAGGAGTTGAGCTTGATGCAACGCTTCTTCCCAAGATCAAGGTTGAGGTCATTGTCAGCGGAATACCTGTTGATTCGGTCATCGAGGCTTCCAAGAAAGCTCTTTACACAGGCCATATCGGAGACGGAAAGATTTTCGTTTACAATGTAACAAGAGTTGTAAAGATCAGAACAGGCGAAGAAAACTATGCTGCATTGCAGGATGTGGAATAAAGATAGCACACTGTGATCGCAAGAGAAAAAAGAACGGCAGGGCAATTGCCCTGCCGCTTTATTTGTGTTATAGTTCATTTAATGCTTAAAAAGGATGGATGGAAATAAATGAGTCTTCCGAAATTAAAAGTAACAGGAACAAAACTGTGTGACGACGCCGGACAAGCTGTTCAGCTTCGCGGGGTAAGTACGCTCGGATTTCGTTACCCCGAATATTTTACCAAGGAATCTTTCGAGACTTTTCGTGATGAATGGGGAGCAGACACTATAAGGCTTGCCATGTATACGGACGAGCCGGGCGGATACTGCACGGATGGAGATAAAGAAGAACTGAAACGACTTATGATAAAGGGTGTGGAGATCGCTACCAAGTTGTCGATGTATGTGATCGTAGACTGGCATATCCTTTATGACAGATCTCCGATGGTATACAAAGACGAGGCGATAAAGTTCTTTGATGAGATGGCAGGGCTTTTTGCCGGCCATACAAATGTAATATATGAGATCTGTAATGAACCGCAGGAATCACCGTTTGTTTCGGTCATCCGTCCTTATGCCGAGGAAGTCATTCCCGTTATCAGAAAGCATGATAAGGATGCGGTCATTATAGTCGGGACAAACAGTTGGTCTCAGGATCTTGATGAAGTCATAGGACATGAACTTGAAGACGAGAACGTAATATACGCGCTCCATTTTTATGCAGCTACACACCAGGATAAACTGATGAAAAAAGCTACCACCGCTCTCGAAGCAGGTATACCGATATTCATAAGCGAATGCAGCATATGCGATGCTTCGGGAGACGGAAAGATAGATTATGATTGGGGCAAAAAGTGGATCGATTTTGCCGATGAAAATGACATATCATATATCGTGTGGAACCTCAGCAACAAAAAAGAGAGTTCCTCAGTCATAAAGCATGATGTTACGACCCTGTCACACTGGAGTGACGAAGAGTACTCTGAAACAGGCCTGTGGTTCAAGCACAGGATGCGAGAAAGATAAAGGATTATAATTTCACGCCTTTCAGCAGATCTCCGAGAGAGGTTCCGATGTTTTCGGATTCGGGTATATTTACTTCGCCTTCTTCAACAGACGGCTCTTCGGGATTTTCCAAAAGCGCTTTGATCGAAAGTGATATCTTGCCGTCTTTGACATCTATGACCTTGACGTCAACTTCCTGACCTTCTTTTAATACGACACCGGGATGCTTGATACGCTCGTGTGATATCTGCGAGATATGAACGAGTCCCGACATGCCGTCTTCCAGATCTATGAATGCGCCGTAGTCTTTAATGGTCGCAACCGTGCCGTGGAAAACCTGACCGACTTTGACATCGGATAATTTCTTCATGCGGCTCTGCTCCTGACGCTCTTTAAGTATCTCCTTTGCGGAAAGGATCAGCTTATCCTCATCCATGTTTGCTTCAAATACTCTTACTTCAAGCTCTTTTCCGAGAAAAGGATTGCAGTCATCTATTCTTTCGAGGGATAACTTGGAAACGGGGATAAAAGCCCTGATCCCGTCAAAATCGGCAACGACACCGCCTTTTACTATTCCGGTGACCGTGACGGTGATGATCTCTTTTGAATCCTTGAGTTCCTGTGCTTTTCTCCATGCAAGAAGCGAATCCGTATCGTGCACGCCGTCGCCCATAAGGCTGTAGGATTCCTCAAGCATTTCCTCGTAGTCCTTCATTGTTTCTTCCATTTTATATCCTCCCAGAGTTTTATTAAAAAATCCGACATATATTCTACAATAATCGGGGCCGCAGTACAATCAATACTTGCACCTCATGTCAGAAACTCTTGATCCAGTTGATCAGTGAATCGTGATGAGTATTATTATCAACGTCACGGCGCATCTGGTCGGTGACCGGACCGTTCTTTTCCATCCTTGCGATTATAGCTTCCTGAAGCCCCCTGATGATACCGTCTTCATATGACTTTGCAGATTCGGTACCGGTTGCTTGGACGGGGGTTTCTGTCGGCTTTGTATCGGGCTCGGGTTCCTTGGGAGCCTCAATTGTCTCAGCAGCCTTAGGAGCTTCGGGTTCCTTGGCAGGCTTAGGCGCTTCAACTGCTTTATCGGGCTTTGGCGTCTTGGAAACCTTGGCACGCTTCGGAGAACCTGCGGCTTTAGCCTGATCGGTAGGTACCCATATATCGCCGGAATTGGCTTCGATATTTACCGTTATATGACCGTTCTCGACAGGTACCGTATTACCTGACAAAAGTCCCGTATATGTTCCCGATCCTTCTGCCGGAAGAGTCAGCTGACATGGATTGTCGTCATTGTTGACTGCTGTGATGCAGCAGCTGCCTTCGCTTCTCCTGAGGAACGCATACTGGCGGTTCGTAAGGACAAGCTCCCTGTACTCGCCGTACGATAGTGCGGGAGTGCTGTGTCTTATCGCACCGAGCCTTGCAATGACACTTGTTACCGGATTATCCGTTATCGCATTTTTATAGTCGCCAAGATTCAGCGCGGGACGAAGAGAGTCATCCGAGTATTTTTCCTTTCTGCCTTCGATACCGAATTCGGATCCGTAGTATATCGAAGGTATTCCCGGAAGAGTATACAGAAGTATGTTGACGTCCGTCATGTGAGCCTTGTTGGCAAGCTTTGTATAGATCCTCTCAACATCGTGATTGTCTGTGAAGTTGTAGAGCTTCAGTCCGTCGGGGCGGTTGCCGCCCATCTCGTAGAGACGCTTGACGGTATGTGCGATCTCGAAATAATTGTGATCGTTGTGACCGGAATAAAGCGCTTTGTGAAGATTGTAATTCGTCACCGAATGAAGCGTTCCTTCATTGACCCAGCGGCTGTAATCACCGTGGATCACTTCTCCCATGAGCCAGAAATCCGGCTTGACTTCATTCGCTACAGCCCGAAGCGCTTTCATGAAATCAAAATCAAGAACATCGGCTGCATCAAGTCTGATGCCGTCTATATCGAATTCGCTTACCCAGAAGCGTATCACGTCGCATATATAATCACGGACCTCGGGATTGCGCTGATTGAGCTTGACGAGAAGGTTATAACCACCCCAGTTGTCATATGAAAAACCGTCGTTATATTCGTTGTTACCCCAGAAATTAACGTTGCAGTACCAGTCGCGATATCTTGAATTTTCGCGGTTTTCTTTCAGGTCCCGGAAAGCGAAGAATGTTCGTCCCGTGTGGTTGAACACGCCGTCGAATATGACATTTACTCCGGCCTTGTGGCAGTTTTTTACAAACTTTTTCAGATCATCGTTGTCGCCGAGACGGCTGTCAAGCTTCCTGTAGTCTGTGGTTTCGTAACCGTGTCCCTCCGATTCGAACAGGGGGCCTATATAGATGGCGTTGCAGCCGATCGCCTTTATGTGATCGATCCACGGATCAAGCTCCGGAAGTCTGTGCGTTACGCCGTCGTACTTGTTCTCCTTGGGTGCACCGAGCAGACCAAGGGGATAAATATGATAAAAGACCGCTTCATCATACCATGCCATTTTTCTCACTCCTTTTGAAAATAATTACAATATATAGTACCCCTTTTTCTGTGATACAGCAAGTACTTGTATACCATGGACCGGAATGAACTGTGTTATAATAAGCAATACTATTTTCAAACGTATTTCGGAGGGCTAAGGTAAAGCATAATGACAGTTAACGAACCGATAGATAATGAGTTGCAAAAAAAGCTTACACGTTTGGAGAAATATATCGCAGATCTCGGGAGCCTTGCAGTCGGATTCTCGGGCGGAGTTGATTCGACTTTCCTGCTGACGGTTGCGACAGCCGTGCTTGGAGATAAGGCAATGGCAGTCACGAGTGTTGACGCATCGATACCGGTGCGTGAGCTTAAAGAGGCCGAAAAATTCTGCAGTGAGCGAGGCATAAAGCACGTGATTTGCAAAGTCGATCCGCTGCAGGAAGAAGGGTATCGGAAAAACACTGCGGACAGATGTTATTTTTGCAAGCGTATGATATTTTCCGAGATAAAGAGGGTAGCAAAAGAGCACGGGATCGAATATGTGGCCGAAGGATCCAATATGGATGACCTCGGGGACTATCGGCCGGGGCTTAGGGCGGTAGCTGAACTGTCCGTAGTCAGCCCCTTACGGCAGGCCGGACTGACCAAAGCGGATATCCGCGCAATCTCAAAGGCAATGGGACTGCCTACATGGAGTAAGCCGGCATATGCATGTCTTGCCTCGCGCTTTGTATACGGTGAGGAGATCACGGAGGAAAAGCTACGGATGATCGACAGGGCCGAACAGTTTCTTATAGAGCAGGGATTTTATGAAGAACGCGTCAGGATGCACGGCAACATCGCCAGGATAGAGGTGCCCGAAAAAGATATCCCCAGGCTTGCTTCTGATGATATAAGAAGAAAAGTATATGAACGTTTTAAGGAGATAGGTTTTTCGTTTGTTACGATCGACATGCTCGGATACCGCATGGGAAGCATGAATGCCACCATTTCGAAATAATACCAATCGCCTATTGACATGGTATGCGATTGGCGTTATGATACGAAGAAAACAAATGGTGAGATAAATGAATGACAGACTAAAGAAACTTGTTACCGCAGCGGTCCTTGCCGCCATCACGACCGTTGCGACAATGATAATAAAGATACCGACGATCGGGACTGCCGGATATGTAAATATCGGTGATTCGGCAGTGCTCATATCGGCGTGGCTTCTCGGTAATCCTTACGGAGCACTTGCGGCTGCCGTAGGATCGGGACTGGCCGATCTGTTATCGGGGTACCCGCTCTATATCCCGGGAACCGCGATCATCAAATTTCTGATGGCGTTTGTATGTGCACCGGTCTGCACGAGGCTTGGTAAGAGATTGCCGATGGCTGCGGCATATCTGATAAGCAGTGTGGCAGCAGAGGTGATAATGGTAGCGGGATATTTTCTTTACGAATCGACCGTGCTCGGATACGGGATTGCCGCTTCGGCATCGATAATCAGCAATGCGGTACAGGCTGTAGTGTGTACTGTGATAGGAAACGTTGTCATCCTGCTGTTTGAGAAGAAGCATTTCTTCGGCCTTCAGCGATATTGATGATAAGAAGTACAACAGCTGATACCGCCGTGTTTATAAGGACCCATTTCATCGCAAGAGCGTCGTTGTTCGTTCTCCACAGTTGATATACGGTAGTTGATATGGTAGCTGTTTTGCCGGGAGTGTAGCCTGCGATCATCGTGGTCGCTCCGTATTCGCCGAGCGCCCTTGCAAAGGCGAGCACGGTTCCGGCTATGATCCCTGCTTTGCAGTACGGAAGAGTTATCCTGAAGAAGATATACGGACCGCTAAGTCCCAGCGTTTCGCCGGCCTGCTTGAGCGACACGTCAAAGGATTCGAACGCACCGCGCGCGGTTCGGTACATGAGCGGGAATATAACAACGGATGTAGAAAAGATGGCTGACCACCATGTCATGGTGAGCCTGACATCAAATACCGACAGAAACCATGCTCCTATCGGGCGCCTCGGACCGAGGAGCCGCAGAAGCAGATACCCCACGACCGTCGGGGGCAGTACGAGCGGAAGAGTAAATATACAATCAAGTATTCCTTTTATCGATCGCGGCAGCTTTACGATGTGGTAGGCTGCCGCGATCCCGACAATGACTACTATGATCGTGCTTATACCCGCTATACGAAGTGAATTGTAAAGTGGAAACATGTCCATGATCTTCACCCCGGTCTTTTATCATTTCAGTGCGGAAAATCCCACGCTCTCAAATACCTTACCCGCATCGGGAGACTGAAGATAGTCAAGAAAAGCTTTTGCCGCATCGGGATGTTTTGAACCCGTGAGCACAGCAGCGGGATATATGACCTGTCCACACATTTCGCAAGTTGCGGTGTCAACAACGTCAAGCCCTGCCGAAAAGGCATCGGTCGAATATATGATGCCGGCGTCAACGGTTCCTTCACTTACCTGTGTCGTCACTTCCTTAACGTTGCTTCCGTATGTGAGAACTCCTGATCCTGCAAGGCTTGTTTCATCAAGTCCGTAGTAGTCAAAGATCTTTTGTGTATACTGTCCTACGGGAACATCTTCATTTCCCATCGCAAGAAGGATGCTTCCGTCCTTAAGCCCTGCCACCAGATCATCAAATGAACCTATATTTTTCGGATTGCCTTCCGGTACAGAGAGAGCGACTTTGTTTTCAAGCAGATCGATCCTTGTGGCATCGTCGACACAGTCAAGCTCATCCATCTGTTTCTGTGCAGCCGAGATGAACAGGTCACAGTCGGCGCCTTCTTCGATCTGTGTCTTCAGCGTTCCGGATGAATCGAAATTATAAGTTATCGTAATGTTCGGATTGGCAAGTTCATATGCCGACTTGATCTCTTCCATTGTCTCGGTCATTGAAGCGGCTGCGAAGCATATGATCTCGACATTCTCTTCTGCGGGCTTTGCCGGGGTGTTCACGTTTACGTTAACGGTCGCACATCCTGCCAGGATGCATGCACATATCGAAAGTACAGACAGCAGTTTTGCTTTATCCATGATGTTCTCCTTTGACGCTCTCATACGATCATTCTTTTAATAATACTATCTTATCAGGGGCAATACTGACGTATGCGGGTACGACATTGCCGTTATCGGTATCGTAAAGCTCACGGCTTTGTTTCCACCACAATCCGTTTTCGAGTGTTATATACCATTCGAAAGGAAGCCGGCTTACGGAGGCGTTCCCGCACCGGATCACGTTGGGACCGGAGCCTCCGGGCGTAAGATCGTGAGCTCTTATCCCCGCATGGGTGATGTCGTCGACAACCGTATCGGCAGTCACGAGTTCTATATCACCCCAGTCGAGTGCACATATTCTGTGGTCACCTGTTCTCCTTATCCGGCTAATGTTCTTGCATCCTGTAAGTCTTGCGGCTGCCGTTGTCTGCGGATGCAAAAATACATCATCGGTCCTGCCGTATGTTAAGATACTGCCTTTATCCATCAGCAACAGATGATCGCATATCTGATACAGTTCGTCGCGGTCATGGCTGACCATTATGACTGTTTTATCATAGTTGTCGAGAAGTTTTATGAGTTCGAGCCTCATCCCCTCGCGAAGAAAAGCATCCATGGCAGAGAAGGGCTCGTCAAGAAGAAGGAGCTTCGGATCGCGCGCCATCATCCGCGCAAGAGCGGTCTTTTGCTGCTGGCCGCCCGACAGCTGCTCGGGCCGGTGATCTTTTATATCGATAAGATCATATTGCTGCATTATTTCAGCAGCAGAGCGCTTGATACTGTTCTTTCCGGCGCCGCAAAGTGCTGCGACGATATTTTCCTCGACCGTCATGTTCGGGAAAAGCGCATAGTTTTGGAACAGGAACCCGACATTTCGATCGGCGGTCTTCGTGTTTACCTTTTTTTCTTTATCAAACCAGACGGTATCTTCAAAACATATCCTTCCGGCGTCGGGTCTTATCAGTCCCGCGACGGACCTGAGCGTAAGGCTCTTGCCGCAGCCGGATGCACCGAGAATGCCTATGCGTTTTGCATCTGTGAAAAAGGAAATGTCCAGAACGAAATCAGGATATGTTTTTTTGATATTTACGGACAGTGACATATTCTTTTCCTTTTATTTTTTTTGCATGATGATATAATACCATATAGTGAAAATATATAAAATCCATAGAGGAGACGATATGTTATGAAAGAACAGGGAAAGTCATTCGGTACAAAGGAGATCGCGGCCACGGCGCTTCTTCTTGCCATATGTATCGCAAGTCAGTTGTTTAAGAACCTCAGTGTTTTTATCACGGGGCCGATCGTAAATACATGTATCATACTGACGGTGCTGCTCGTGAACCTTCCGTGTGCACTTGCAATGTCAGTGATCACTCCGGTCACGGCATACTTTATAGCAGCTTCACCCGTCATGCAGGCAGTCCCCGGAATCGTTCCGCTTATCATGCTCGGAAATGCTGTTCTTGCGGTCGCGGTGCATTTTCTCTTTAAGCCGACGGTCATGCCGGAGGACAGTATCGTAAATATAAAGTCGGTGATCACGGCGATCGTGTCTTCGTGCCTTAAAGGAGTTGTCATGGCAGTCACCATTTCGTTATGGCTTCTGCCAAGATTCATCCCCGCGGAAAGCCCGCTCTATGCAAATCTCGGGAAATTCCAGATGACGTTCAGCGTGATCCAGCTTGCGACTGCGCTGATCGGTTTTGTATATGTGTTCATCCTTCTGATACCGATCCGGAGGATGATGGATAACGCTTCCGAATAAAAATACAGACAGGCCAAAGGATACCGGCGGATGACTGATGAGAAGAAAAGAGGAAGAGTGACCTGGACGCTTCGGTACACCATACTGAATGCCGCTTATTTTTCGGCATTCTGTACTCTTCACGCGTACGCGGCCGTATATCTGCTCGCAAAAGGTATGACAAATACTCAGGTAGGCATACTCCTCGCAGTCTCCAATATCCTGTCGGCCGTGCTTCAGCCTGTCATCGCGGGCATAATAGATAAGCCCGGTTTTCTTACAAATAAGCTTTTTATCATCATATCCGTGATAGTCATCATGATAGGTTCGGCCGTATTGCTCGTCATCCCCGACAGCATTGCGGTCATTTTTGTTGTCTACGCACTCATATATACGGTTCAGTTCGTGTACCAGCCGGTACTTACGGCACTTTGTTTTGAATATCAGAAAAAAGGCTGTGATATAGTGTACGGACTTGCGAGAGGCCTCGGCTCGACAGGCTTTGCGATAACGTCGCTGTTCATAGGCAGCGCCGTGGAAAAAAACGGCGTATCCATCCTGCTGTGGATGAACATAGCGGTCATGATCATATCACTCGCTGCCATACTTACGTTCAGGGCAGATGATCCGGGCGATGATGCAATAAGCGAAGACAATACGGCGCATAAAGCGCATAACAGTTTTTCTTCGTTTGCAAAGACATATCCGGCTTTCATGCCGTTTCTCATCGGTACGATCTGTTTTTTCTTCGGACACAACATGATCAATGATTTTATGATCGTGATCATCAGGAATCTCGGCGGTGGAGAAACGCAGCTCGGATACGCCACGTTTCTTCAGGCTATACTCGAACTGCCGGTCATGGCAGCCATCGGTATCGTACTTAAAAAGTTCTCCGCGGATAAGCTTCTTATTTTCTCCGGAATGGCATTCTTTGCCAAGATATTGATACTGATGTTTGCGACGAACATGATCGGGTTGTATGCAAGTCAGTCGTTCCAATTGTTTGCATATGCCGTATTCATACCGGCGGGAGCCTACTATGTCAGTACGACGATGGAAGAGCTTGACCAGGTCAAAGGACAGGCCTACATCACGAGCGCGATAACGGTGGGCGGGGTATTTTCCAATCTTATCAGCGGAGTGATCCTTGATAATTCCGGAATATTCATGATGCTCTTGACCGGAACCGTGGTCTGTGCCGTCGGAGTTGTTGTGACGTTTACCGGAATGAAGAAGCTTCCGCATCATGTCGCTTAATCCAACTTTATTGACACTACCAAAAACGAGACGGTATTTAAGCCGTATATCATAAAAGAAGTCGGGGGCAGGGACGCATAAATATCAAACAGTAGACAAATCAATATATAGCGGTATAATAATATGTATTGTGATAAAATATACCACATGCTGTAATGAAGGAGGCTATTATGGGCAAATATTTCGGCACTGACGGATTCCGCGGTAAGGCAGGCGAGGTACTGACGGCGGAGCATGCATTTAAGATCGGACGTTTTCTCGGCTGGTACTACGGTAAGGAGCGCCCGGCAAGGATCGTTATCGGAAAGGATACAAGACGTTCATCGTACATGTATGAGAATGCTCTGTCTGCCGGTATCACTTCATCCGGCGGAGATTCATATCTTCTTCATGTCACGACTACTCCATGTGTGAGTTATATAACAAGAACCGAAGAGTTCGACTGCGGTATCATGATATCAGCGAGCCACAACCCGTTCTACGACAACGGCATCAAGCTTATGAACTCCGAAGGCGAAAAGATGGAAGACGAGGTCCAGGATCTTGTCGAGAAGTTCATCGACGGCGAGGTTGATGACGTTAAGTGGGCAACCGAAGGAGGTATCGGCCGCACGATAGATTTCTATTCGGGAAGAAACCGCTACATCGGCTATCTTACAAATATCGCACCCGTTTCATTTGAAAAGTGTAAGGTGGCGCTCGACTGTGCGAACGGAAGCTCTTGGATGATAGGAAGAGCCGTCTTTGATGCGCTCGGAGCAAAGGTCAGCGTGATGAACGATGCGCCGGACGGACTCAACATCAACCTCAATGCGGGAAGCACGCATATCGAAGGATTGCAGAAGTATGTACGCGAGAATAAAGTCGATGTCGGATTTGCGTTTGACGGAGATGCCGACAGATGCCTTGCCGTTGACGAATACGGTGATGTCGTGAACGGAGACATGATCATGTACATCTGTGCCAAGCATTTCAAAAACAAGGGAATGCTCCCGAGCAACACGGTCGTTACGACCATAATGTCAAACTTCGGTCTGTACAAGGCTTTTGACAATATCGGTATAAATTATGAGAAGACAAAAGTCGGCGACAGATATGTATATGAGAACATGAAAGAGAACGATCATATGATCGGCGGAGAGCAGTCTGGACACGTTATCTTCAGAAAATATGCTCATACGGGCGACGGTCTTGTTACCGCGATCATGCTCATGACGGTGCTTGTGGAGACACACCTTCCTCTGTCTGTACTCGCATCCGAAGTCAAGATGTATCCGCAGGTTCTCAAGAACGTCGAAGTTGATGACAAGGAGAAGACTCTTGAAGATCCGGCCGTAAAGAGATCCGTCGACTCAACCACGGAGTATCTCGGCGGCGACGGACGTGTACTTCTTCGCGCATCGGGAACGGAGCCCGTACTCCGTGTCATGTCGGAAGCACTTACTTACAAGGACTGCGAGAAATGTGTTGATGAGATCATAGATGCGATGAAGCAGTCGGGACATCTGGTAAAAGTAAGATAAAGATTTCAAACAGGAGGACGGATATGAAGTGTACGATAAATGATCTTTATGACCTGTCGCATTCGCTGGCAGGCGACTATCTCAAGGGCTTTACATACCCCTGGGAAGCACTTGAAGGGATAAAGGAACTCATTCTCAAGATAGGAGCAACGCTTTCTGCGGATGAGTACGATCATCCCGAAGAAGACGTGTGGATCGCAAAGGATGCAAAACGTTATCCGAACAATTACATCGGCGGCCCGTGCATAATCGGACATGAGACCGAAGTACGGCCGGGTGCGTTCATAAGAGGTTCGGCGCTTGTCGGTAACAACTGTGTTGTCGGAAACTCAACGGAGCTTAAGAATGTGATACTGTTTGACAATGTTCAGGTCCCTCACTATAACTACGTCGGCGATTCGATACTCGGATACAAGGCTCATATGGGCGCGGGCTCTATCACGAGTAACGTAAAATCAGACAAGAAGCTCGTCGTGATAAAGGACAAGGACGAAAAGATCGAGACAGGCCGCAAGAAAGTCGGAGCAATGCTCGGCGACAGGGTCGAGGTAGGGTGCAACAGCGTGCTCAATCCCGGAACGGTGATCGGAAGAGACAGTAATGTTTACCCTGTATCATGCGTTCGCGGTGTTGTTCCACAGAATTGTATCTACAAGGAAGCAAGAAAGATAGTCGTGAAGGAAGCCGACTGATCGATCACAGTGTCAAAGGGAACTGTTTTTGACATGATCTGATGGGATAAAAAGGGATAAGAAAAAGGGATAGGAGGACATGTAATGAAAGTAATAGTTGCAAAGGATTACGAGGACGGCGCCAAGAAGGCGGCGGACTATATCGACAGGCTGGTGCGGGAAAAACCCGACTGCACACTCGGACTTGCCACGGGATCGAGTCCTGTAGGAATGTATAAGGAGCTTGCAAGGAGATGTAAGGAGGAAGGCCTTGATTTTTCAAAGGTTCATTCAGTGAACCTTGATGAATACGTAGGACTGGAGCCGACACATCCGCAGAGCTACAGATTTTTCATGGATGACAATCTGTTTAACCATATCAATATCGACAAGGCAAATACATATGTTGCAAAAGGAACGGGAGATACGGAGGCCAACCTCAAGGAGTTCAACGATATCCTTGACAGGACCGATATTGATCTCCAGGTTCTCGGAGTGGGACCCGACGGACATCTCGGATTCAACGAGCCCGGGGCATTCCTGTATGAAAAAGCTCATAAGGAAACACTTGAAGAGAGCACGATCGATGCCAATACGAGATTTTTCGAGAGCCGCGACGAGGTTCCCAGATACGCGGTCACGATGGGAATGGGAAGCATCATGAAAGCAAAGACGCTTCTTATGATCATAAACGGAAACAAGCAGGATGCGGCAAGGAAGCTCCTTATGGACGACAAGATCGATCCTATGTGTCCCGCAACATTCATGAGGCTTCACAGAGATGCCATCGTGGTAATAGAGAAGAAGCTCGCAGATGAGATCGGATACAGGCAGTAGCAGGCGGATTCCTTGCAAAATGCGCTGTTTAGGAGTAAAATACTGAAGTTGAATCATCTATGAAGGGAACGACGAAAATGCAGGAATACACACCCGTTAAATCCGGAAAAGTCAGAGAGATCTATGATGTGGGAGAAAACCTTGTCATAGTTGCGACTGACAGGATCAGCTGCTTTGATGTGATACTTGACAATGTCATCACGGATAAGGGTAAGGTCCTGACTCAGATGTCAAAGTTCTGGTTCGATCAGACAAAGGACATTGTGCCTAATCACATGATATCCACCGATACGAAGGATATGCCGGAATTTTTCCGAAACAAAGACTTTGAAGGAAGAAGTATGCTCGTACGCAAACTTACGATGATACCGGTCGAGTGCATCGTAAGAGGTTATATCACGGGTACCGCATGGGCAGAATATCAAAAGAGCGGGACCGTCTGCAAGACAGCAGTTGCAGAAGGCCTGGTAGAGTCCGAGAAGTTCCCCGAGGCCATCTTTACACCGTCTACAAAGGCCGAGATAGGTGAGCATGACGAGAATGTATCTTATGAAGAGTGCATAGAATATCTTGAGAAGAGATTTCCCGGAAAGGGAGAGCAGTACGCTTCCAAGATAAAAGAGTATTCTCTTGCCATATACAACAAATGCGCAGATTATGCGAGCGAGCACGGTATCATCATAGCGGATACGAAGTTTGAGTTCGGACTTGACGAAAAAGGCGATATCGTCCTCGGAGACGAGGTGCTCACTCCGGATTCATCCAGATTCTGGGACAAGGCAGGGTATGAAAAAGGAAGGAGCCAGCTGTCATTTGACAAGCAGTTTGCAAGAGACTGGCTGAAGAACAATCCGGGGCACACGTGGAAGCTGCCTGATGACGTTACGGCAGGAACGATAGAGAAATACTTACGGTGTTATAAACTGCTGACAGGTCACGATCTGTAAATATAAGAGGATGATGATGAGCACAGACAGATATATAAGTCCGTTATCAGAGCGGTATTCATCAAAAGAGATGCAGCATATCTTCTCGCAGGATATGAAGTTTTCGACTTGGAGAAAGCTGTGGATCGCACTGGCCGAGACCGAGAAAGAACTCGGGCTTGAGTCGGACGGCAAGCCGGTCATAACCGACGAGATGATAGAAGAGATGAAGGCGCATATTTACGACATCAACTATGATGTTGCAAAAGAGCGCGAGAAGCAGGTAAGACATGACGTTATGAGCCATGTCTATGCGTACGGGCAGCAGTGCCCCAAGGCAGCAGGCATCATCCATCTCGGAGCCACAAGCTGTTATGTCGGAGACAATACCGATATCATCATAATGAGGGAAGCGCTTGCGCTTGTTAAGAAAAAACTGGTGAACGTCATAAGCGTTCTTGCAGGGTTTGCTGATAAATACAAGAGCGAACCTACGCTTGCATTTACGCATTTCCAGCCCGCTCAGCCGACGACGGTCGGTAAGAGGGCGACGCTTTGGATAAATGAGTTCATGATAGATCTCGAGGATCTTGAGTACGTAATGGGCTCCCTTAAGCTGCTCGGTTGTAAGGGAACTACCGGTACACAGGCATCATTTGTCGAACTGTTCGGAGGTGACCGAGACAAGCTTGACAGACTTGATGACATGATCGCATCCAAGATGGGATTTGAAAACTGTTATCCGGTCAGCGGTCAGACGTATTCAAGAAAAGTCGACACGAGAGTTGTAAATGTCCTTGCAGGTATTGCCGCAAGTGCGCACAAGATGTCAAATGACATAAGGCTGCTGCAGCACCTCAAGGAAGTGGAAGAGCCGTTCGAAAAAGACCAGATCGGTTCATCCGCGATGGCATATAAGCGTAATCCGATGAGATCCGAGAGGATCGCATCGCTTTCAAGATACGTTATGGTTGATGCACTTAATCCCGCGATCACATCGGCGGTGCAGTGGTTTGAAAGAACGCTGGACGATTCGGCCAACAAGAGGCTGTCAGTTGCCGAAGGGTTCCTGGCACTCGATGGCGTGCTCGATCTGTGCATTAATGTCACGAACGGTCTTGTCGTTAACTCCAAAGTCATAGATAAGCATATCCGAAGTGAGCTTCCGTTCATGGCTACGGAGAACATCATGATGGATGCCGTAAAGGCCGGCGGCAACAGACAGGAGCTGCATGAGGCGATAAGACGCCTGTCGATGGAAGCCGGAAAGCATGTAAAACAGGACGGCCGTGATAACGATCTGCTAGAACTCATAGCGGCATCGGATGATTTTAACTTAACGATCGATGAACTGAACGGATATATGAATCCCGCGGACTATACCGGAAGGAGCGCGGACCAGGTAGACATATACCTCGAGAACTACGTTAAGCCCATGATCGAGAAGAATAAAGATCTTCTGGGCGTTGAGGCACAGATACTGGTCTGAAGAAATCGATGGATAAAAAGAAAAGAACACGTTTTATCGTAATCTGTTCGTGCATACTGGCTGTTCTTCTTGTGGGGATTTTTCTTACGGGTGATCCTGCAAAAGAAGAGGAGCCGATCAATATCGTCATGAAGGACGCAGTACTTCATGAGACTGCCAAAGTGAGCTTTCCGATCGTCGGGTCCGTTAATCCCGCGGTCGTAAGCGCGTATACTGTCACTGCGATCATCCTGGTTTTCTCACTCACAGTAAGATTATTTGTAATACCGAAATTTACGGATACCCCCGGAAAATTCCAGCTTCTCCTGGAGCAGGCCGTGGGTATTTTTGACGATCTTGCCAAGTCAAACAGCCCGCAGAGAAATAAATTCCTCGGAGTATATGTGTTCACTGCGGGCGCCTATATATTTATCGGGACATTGTTTGAACTGCTCGGGGTAATGGTACCTACGACAAACGGAGGATCCATTGCACTTCCCGCTCCGCTGGCGGACATTAACGGAGCGATCTCAATGGGCGTGTTCTCATATCTCGTGATACTCTCGGGAGGTGTCGCAGGAAACAGGTTCAAGGGTGTTCTGCATACGCTCAAGGATTTTTCACTCCCGATCTCAATGAGCTTCAGATTGTTCGGTGCGCTGCTCTCGGGAGCACTTGTTACGGAACTTGTGTATTATTACATCACCACGAGCTTTATCATACCGGTATTTGTCGCAGTGATGTTCACTATGCTGCATGCACTCATCCAGGCGTATGTCCTGACGATGCTGACGGCATTATTCTATGGGGAAGTATGTATGAAGGAGGGGCCCATCGAAGATGGGAAGATTCCTTGATACACCGCGAGCCTCTATCGCCGTAAGGCGATCCAATTGGCGAGCGTCCGATATATAACTAAGGAGGAACCAATCATATGAAAAACTTAGTCAGACTTACGGCAGTACTTATGCTAGCTCTTACTCTCGGAGCACTTTTCGCACCGAAGAGCGTGTTTGCTGCGCAGGAAGCGGAAGAGATGGTGGAAGTCTTATCCGATGAGGCATCGGTCATCCACACAAAAGGCAATTCGGCTGCGATAGTTGTTGCGGTTGTTGCGGCAGCAGGCGCGATCGCCATGGGTCTTGTCATCTGGAAAGCCATTGAAGGTATCGCAAGACAGCCCGAAGCCGAAGGAAAGATCAGGACCACGATGATGCTCGGACTTGTCTTTGTGGAAACAGCCATCATCTATGCTTTGATCGTGGCTATCCTGATAATCTTCGTACTCTAGGATATTGATAAAGGAGCAAGGTTATGCCGTTAAATATTGATATACAGCAGATACTGCTGCATCTTTTCAATCTGGTCCTTCTGCTCTCCATACTGTATCTGCTTCTGTATAAGCCGGTCCATGATTTTATGGATAAACGTGCGGAAGAATACAAAGAGAGAGATAAGCGTACAAAGGATGCGCTTTCTGATGCCGAAAAACTGAAGGCAGAATATGAGGAAAAGGTTTCCGCAGCCGAAGCGGAGAATGCCAGGACGCGCGCGAGCATCAGCGCCGCAGCCGAGTCCGACAGGGAAAAGATCATTTCCGATGCCCATGAGAAGGCTTCGAAGATAATCGATGAAGCAAGGGATAAGGCAGTGGCCGAGCATGACCGTCTTATCGCCAGGGCGCAGACGGAGATCGCCGAATATGTGTCCAAGGCGGCAGAGAAGATCGTCATGGATAGTGGCACTCTGGAGGATGATTTTGACTCGTTCTTTGAGAGCGTCGGCAAAGGAGACATAGCTAAAAAGGGTCAGAACAATGGGTGAGATCAGAACCGCTGCATTATACAGCAGTGATAAACCTTCCGAGAAGGATCTGGAAAGACTGTCGCAGTTCCTTCTTGACAGGTATAAAGAGCCGATATCGATAGGATGGAAAAAGAGTCCCGAGATAGAAGGGGGCTTTAGGCTTATTGTCGGCGGAGATGTATATGATTGGAATAAGCAGGGCAGACTGAGACAACTTCAGGATGCTCTTCTTGCACTTCAACATGAACAAACGGATATAATCCCGCTCATCAAGGACACGCTTACACATTGGACGCCGGAGGTCATGATCGATGAGATCGGGACGGTCACATCAGTCGGTGACGGGATAGCGATAGTAAGCGGGCTTGAAGATACGGAATACGGTGAGATCCTTCTTTTCTCAGGCGGGATAAGAGGTATGGCGCTCGACCTGCGCGTAAATGAAACCGCATGTATCCTGTTTGATTCGGAGGAGGAAGTATCAGAGGGAAGCATCGTAAAGAGGACCGGAAGGGTAGCCGGCGTGCCGGTCGGTGAGAGCTTCCTCGGAAGAGTGGTTGATCCTCTGGGCGTTCCGATAGACGGACGAGGAGATATCATTGCCGATGCTTACAGGCCGGTTGAAAACGATGCCCCCGCCGTTATAGACAGACAGCCGGTAAACGTTCCCCTTGAAACGGGAATACTTGCAATAGATTCTATGTTCCCGATAGGACGCGGACAGCGTGAGCTCATAATCGGCGACCGTCAGACAGGAAAGAGTACGATAATAACCGACACGATCCTTAACCAGAAGGGAAAGGACGTGATCTGCATATATGTCGCAGTGGGACAGAAGTCGAGCACTGTTGCAAGAGTTGTTGATACGCTTACGAAGAACGGCGCGATGGACTACACGATCGTTGTATGCGCATCGGCCGCAGATCCGGCGCCGCTTCAGTATATAGCGCCATATGCCGGATGCTCCATGGGAGAATACTTCATGGAAAAAGGAAAAGATGTCCTGATCGTATACGATGATCTGTCCAAGCATGCGGTCGCATACAGATCGATAAGCCTTCTTCTCGAGCGTGCACCGGGACGTGAAGCATACCCGGGTGATGTTTTTTATCTTCATTCAAGACTCCTTGAGCGCTCGGCACATCTTTCGGATGAAAGAGGCGGAGGTTCTCTTACCGCTCTTCCGGTAATAGAAACGCAGGAAGAGGATGTGTCCGCGTATATTCCCACAAATGTCATATCGATAACGGACGGTCAGATATTCCTTGCGGGTGGACTGTTCAGACTCGGACAACGCCCTGCCATAAACGTCGGATTATCCGTATCGCGTGTCGGAGGAGATGCACAGACCAAAGCCATGAAGAAGGCAGCAGGCACGCTCAGGCTTGATCTTGCACAGTACAGGGAAATGGAGACGTTCTCGCAGTTTGCCGGAGATATGGATGAAGCTACCAAGAGGCAGATCAGGTACGGTGAAGGCTTGATGAAGGTACTCAAACAGAAGCCGAACAATCCCATGACTCTGACAGAGCAGGTGTTCACACTTGTGATCGCGACGATGGACAGGTTTGAGAAGATCGATCCGGAAGACGCCGATGTAAAGATGAAGGAAATAGTTTCGGATGCCATATCCAAGTGTCAGGATATAGCAGTCCGTATAGAAAACGAAGGAACGATCTCCGACGAGGACAAACAGAGGATCTACGAAACGGTGATGAGCGCTTATGGCTGATATAAGAGAGATCAGATCGCGTATGAAATCCGTGGCCGATACCGAAAAGATCACGAAAGCCATGTATATGATCTCATCAAGCAAGATGAGACATGCCAAGGCGGAACTTGAGCGTACACGCCCGCATTTTGATGCCCTCAACGATGAGATAAAGAGGATATTCAGATCCTCGAAGAAGATAAACAGTCCGTATATGTATCCGGCTGACGGCTCACACGATCTGCCGGGAGCATACGCATATATTGTCGTAACATCGGACAAAGGTCTTGCGGGTTTTTACAATCATGCGGTGATAGCCGAATTTGAGAGTCAGATGACCGATCATGAGAGCAAGTATTTTATGGTCGGCGATTTCGGATGTAAATACTGCGACGCCAGGCACATACCTTATGATGAACGGTTCAAATTCTCGGCTGATAATCCGACCATGAGACGTACGCGTCAGATGGCCGATTATATCCTGTCGATGTATGATTCGGGAGAGATATCCAAGATATTCCTGATATACACAGACCTGGAAAACCAGGTATCGCAAAAGGCAACTACAGTCAGGCTGCTTCCTTTTCACCGTAAGGATTTCACCGATGAAAATGATAAAGAGCCTGAGGCACTGTTTGATTTTTATCCTTCGGCCGAGACGGTACTTAAGAACATAGTGAGGAGCTACGTGGCCGAGTATCTGTACAGCGCTCTTGTTGACAGCTTCTGCTGCGAACAGAGTGCCAGGATGAATGCAATGGACGAGGCGGATAAAAATGCAGCCAGGCTCATGGCAGAACTCAGACTCGAATACAATCATGCAAGACAGAGTAAGATAACAAGCGAGATAACCGAAATATCATCGGGCGCCCGCGCACTTAAGAAAAAGAAGAACAGATAGGAGCACTTATCAATGAATGGAAAGATCGTTCAGATCTCCGGTCCGGTAGTTGATGTTCTGTTTGAAAGATCGCATCTTCCGAAGATCAGAGAAGCATTATATACGGTCCATCGGGACAAAAAAGTCTTCATGGAAGTGGAGCAGCATATCGGAAAAGATATGGTAAGGACCATTATGATGGGACAGAGCGAGGGACTGCATCGCGGAATGGATGTTGTTGCAACCGGAAGTCCGATAACTGTCCCCGTAGGTGACATGACGCTCGGACGCATGTTCAATGTTCTCGGGGATCCGATCGACGGAGAGGGCAGTATACCGGATTCCTCACCGAGATGGAGCATTCACAGGAAGGCTCCCGCATTTTCCGAGCAGAAGCCTGCGATCGAGATACTTGAAACGGGACTTAAAGTCATCGACCTTATCGAGCCTTATGCAAAGGGCGGAAAGATCGGACTGTTCGGAGGAGCCGGAGTCGGTAAGACGGTACTGATCCAGGAGATGATACATAATGTCGCCATGGAGCACGGCGGATACTCGGTATTTGCCGGAGTCGGAGAGAGAAGCCGTGAAGGTAACGATCTGTGGAATGAGATGAAGGTCAGCGGAGTCATAGACAAAGCGGCTCTCGTATTCGGACAGATGAACGAACCGTCGGGCGTAAGAATGAGAGTTGCTCTGTCGGGACTTACTATGGCAGAGTATTTCAGGGACGAAGAAAAGAAAGACGTACTGTTGTTCGTTGATAATATATTCAGGTT
>CADCPL010000275.1 GCA_902803305.1 uncultured Lachnospiraceae bacterium | reverse complement strand
GTGAATCCGTCGAATATGATCTCGCTGTTTGCTACAGTCTGTGACCCCGGGATAAGAGTACTTACCATGTCGAGCATCTCCTCGACCGTCGTATACCTGTTGTTTATATACTCTTTAAAAGCCTGATACAGTAGTGCAACGTCGTGAAGTTTTCCGGCAAGGAGTCCTCTTCCTGCATTATCAGCGGACTTAGCCAGTTCAAAAGCTTTCTCCGGGGTTATCCCGTACTGCATGAATTCACATATGAGAGACTTGATCTTATCAACATATCCCGGTTTGTCAAGCTGATCGCCGAACACAGTCAGTTCAGACCTCTTCTGCCGTGCCAGCATCCCGATGATCAGGCTCTTTCCCATTTCATCAAGCATGGTGATGTCCGATCCGTAGGATCCTACTTCATCACTGATCCTGTGAGCAAATCTGGTAAATGAAAGTACGTCAATATTCAGTATCCCGTGATTTTTCGACCGAAGAACAAGCTCGCGCTGTGTTGCGAGCCCGAACTGCTCCGGAACTATCACGAGATATTGACGCTGCGGATGCTTATCCGCCCCGTTCAGGATATATTCTATTAAACGGCGGGATTTATCGCTTGCGACGCCACCAAGCCAGAATTTAAGTGCCATTGTGGATTTATTTTATACTTGAACCTTCTGTATTGTCAATCAAGTCGGGAGGTGTTATACTACGATATGTTGTATTGAAGCTGGGGGTGACCGCAAGCGGTCTGAGATCATACCCCTTTAACTTGATTCGGTTGATACCGACGTAAGGAAGCGAGGTAAAACATGAAACGATCCTTTTCAGTAAAAGGATTGGCAGCATGCGGCGTGTGCATCGCGCTTGCATTTGTCCTGTCCTTTGTCAAACTCTTCTCTGCTCCGCTTGGTGGGAGCGTAACCCTTTGCAGTATGTTATTTATATGTATAATCGGGTATTTCTTCGGCCCAAAATACTCACTTACAGCTGCGCTCGCGTATGGAATACTGCAGTTTGTCCAGAAACCTGAAATCTACACGCCCTTGCAGGTTATCATCGATTACGGATGTGCGTTCACCGCACTCGGCCTGTCAGGCTTCTTCAAAAACAGGAAATACGGTCTCCAGATCGGATACCTGGCCGGAATTACAGGAAGATTTCTGTTCTCAACGCTGTCCGGTTTCCTCTTCTTCGGAGAATATGCCCCCGAAGGCTGGAATCCCGTCATATACAGCATGGCCTACAACGGATCATACATCTATATCGAGGGAGCGATCACGTTGATATTACTATCGATCCCCGTTGTATCGCACTCAATCGATCGTGTAAGAGTAACATTATGCAGTGACCATACCCCTAAATCGACTGCGTCAATGTCGTCTTGACTCGATCGCTGCGCGATCAAGTCATACGAGAAGGTCATATATTAAATAACATGTCTCCATATTGAGGGAACGGCCACATATCCTTCGCAACCATCTGCTCCATCGTGTCGCATGTCTTGCGAAGACTGTCCATTGCAGGGATCACCGAATCGCGGTAGTATTCTCCGCGGGCAAGATCATCCCTGAAATCGGTCTTGGCGATGAGCGTCTCGAGCAGGACGACCTTGGTAAGCGCCTTGTCACACAGCTGTGACAGGGCGATCACGGTCTCTTCCTCTGTATTGTATACTATCTTTCCACTCAGTTTTTCCTGAAGATCAAGCTTTGCGGCAAGAACACCTGAGAGCTGTCCCACGTAGCGGCTGACTGCGGGAAGTATCTCTTTTCTTGTCATGTCGATCATCGTATGAGCTTCAATATTGATGATCTTGTTATATGTGTCGAGAAGTATGGCATAGCGGCTTCTCATTTCCTTTTCGGTGTAGATATTATGGCTCGTGAAGAGCTTGATATTCTTTTCAAGAAGGAATGTCGGCAGCGCATCAACTGTCGTTCTCAGATTTGCAAGACCCCTGCGCCTTGCCTCCTCTTCCCATACTTCCGAATATCCGTCTCCGTTGAAGATTATACGCTTATGATCCTTAATGGTTCTCCTGATGATATCATTAAGGGTGGCGGTAAAATCAGCCTTTCCCGCTTTTTCAAGCTCATCGGCAAACTGTTTGAGCTCCTCGGCCATGATCGTGTTGATGACGGTATTTGCTCCCGCTATCGACTGAGAACTGCCGACGGATCTGTATTCGAACTTGTTTCCGGTAAAAGCAAAAGGCGATGTACGGTTTCTGTCCGTTGAATCCTTGGGGATCGACGGAAGCACCGATACTCCGATCTCCATACGTCCCGATTCGGCTCCGGCGTATGATTTTCCCGTCTCTATGCAGTCAAGCACCTCTGCCAGATCATCACCTATGAAAATGGAAACTATAGCCGGAGGAGCCTCAGCCGCTCCGAGACGATGATCGTTTCCGGCAGATGCCACGCATACACGCATCATCTCCTGATACTCATCTATTCCCTTTATCATTGCCGCAAGGAACAACAGGAACTGTGCATTTTCATATGGTGATTTTCCGGGTTCGAGAAGATTTACGCCCGTATCGGTCGCGATAGACCAGTTGTTATGCTTTCCGCTTCCGTTCACGCCCGCAAAAGGCTTTTC
>CADCPL010000274.1 GCA_902803305.1 uncultured Lachnospiraceae bacterium | reverse complement strand
CTAACATGAGGTGGCACTTGCGAAGCAAGTGACGGAGTCCTGATGTTCAAATTAACATCACCTTAAACTTACCTTATAATCTCTCTCCGCCTCCCTCTTCTGATCTCTTGCCGCAATGGATTCGCGCTTATCATAAAGCTTCTTACCCTTGGCAAGGCCTATCTCCACTTTGCAAAGGCTTCCCTTAAGGTATACCTGCAAAGGAACGATCGTATATCCCTTTTCTGTCAGTTTACCGAGGAACTTGCGCGTCTCACTCTTGTGAAGCAGGAGTTTGCGCGTCCGCATGGGATCTTTGTTAAAGATGTTACCCTTCTCGTACGGAGGGATATGCATTCCGTATATGAACGCCTCCCCGTTCTCAATGCCGACATAAGACTCCTTGATGGAACACTTACCCTGGCGCAGTGATTTTATCTCCGTACCGAAAAGTGCGATCCCCGCCTCGTACTTCTCCTCGATAAAGAAATCATGATATGCTTTTTTATTGTTCGCGATCAACTTAATGCCGCTGTTTTCCTTACCCATAACTGTTATCGTCCATTCATGAACATATTATAACATGTTTAGTTCAACAGAACATAAACTGTCGGTTCAAAGTTGTCAAAAAGAACCGTCCCTTTTGACATCTCAATATATATCAGTATCGAGAGCGCTGATGTCATCCGCGAATATGAAGTCTACTGCGCGGGTAGCTATGTCCACCATATTGCAGATGACGCGGACCCGCTGTCCGAGGCAGTATTTCCTGCCCGTCGACTCTCCGACAAGCTCATATGTATCCTCGTGATACGTAAAGTAATCCCCTTCGATCTTTGATATATGCACAAGTCCTTCGACGGTGTTGGGAAGTTCCACATATACTCCCCAATTCGTGATCCCGCTTATGACGCCTTCGAAGACTTCACCGATGCGATCCTGCATATACTCGGCTTTCTTAAGCTTATCGACCTCGCGCTCCACATCGACCGCGATACGCTCGCGTCGGCTCGAGCGGCGGCACACATCACCGAGTATCTTTTTATAATGCTCCATCCTGTCCTCATCAAGTTTTCCGCGCATCGATTCCTTAATGATACGGTGTATCTGGAGATCAGGATACCTTCTTATCGGCGACGTAAAGTGGCAGTAATACTTGAGTGCCAGGCCGAAATGCCCGGAGCAATCCGTCGAGTACCGTGCCTGTTGCATCGATCTGAGCGTAAGGCGCGATATGAGCGCTTCCTCGGGGGTATCCTCAATCCCCGCCAGCAGCTTCTGGAGTTCCTTCGGATGAACCCCGTCATTTTTTATCTTGATCCCGTATCCGAAATTCCGGATAAAGGTCGCCAGCTTCCTTATCTTGTCCATATCCGGCTTTTCATGGATACGATAGACAAAAGGTACCTGTGCCCAGTAAAAATGCTCCGCAACGGTCTCATTTGCCGCGAGCATGAAGTCCTCGATGAGTTTCGTCGCATTGTTCCGCTCATGCGGAAAAATATCAAGAGGGCGTCCATTCTCATCAAGCACCATCTCTGTCTCGGGAAGGTCAAAATCAATCGATCCGCGGTTTTTTCTCCTGCGGCGCAGTATCAGCGCGAGCTTATGCATTTTGATGAGCATGTCCGATACATCGTTATACTTCTGTATCATCTCCTCGTCGTGATCGGTTATTATCTTATCAACATCACCATAGGTCATGCGGTGATTGGTATTAATTACTGTGAGTGCGAACCTGTGATCCTTTATCTCACCTTTCGGATCGATCGTCATAAAGCATGACAGCGCGAGTCTGTCAACATTCTCGTTAAGCGAGCATATGCCGTTGCATAGCACGTGAGGCAGCATTGGAACGACTCTGTCCACAGGATAACAGCTTGTTCCGCGCTCAAGTGCTTCCTTGTCGATCGCAGAGCCCTCCTTTACATAGTGGGTAACATCCGCAATATGCACGCCGAGAATGTGATCTTCACCATCCATCGTAAGACTTACCGCATCATCAAGATCCTTGGAATCCGGTCCGTCGATCGTCACCATATCAAGATCCCTGATGTCTTCCCTACCCCTGTAGTCAACGGGGCGAAGCTCCGGCGGAACCTTTTCCGACTGTTTTACCACCCTTTCGGAAAAATCAGGATCAACGCCGTATGCCTTGAGTATCGACAGGATGTCTATTCCCGGATCGTTGGCGTGACCCAGTATCTCAATGATCCTGCCCTCGGGGTTTCTGCCTGCGCCACCGAAATCCGTGATCCTGACAACGACCTTATGCCCATCTACAGCATTCATGGAATGTTCGAGCGGAACAAAGATATCGTTGTTCATCCTCGTAGAATCCGGGATCACAAACCCGTAATGATTTTTCGCCGCTTCATACGTGCCGACGATAAGGTCGGTCTCACGCTCTATGACCTCAACAACGACCGCTTCACGTCTCTTACCCGTGGTTCTGCGTCCGCGACCCGGTGCATCGTACGGATCGATGCGAACCGTATCCCCGTGAAGTGCCGTTCCCGTGTTCTTTTCTCTTATGTAAAAATCATCCTCGATGCCTTCAACGTGAACAAACCCGTATCCGTGCCCGCTTCCCGAGAACACCCCCACAAGCGTCTGCTGTTCGGGGATCATGTACTTGCCGCGTTTGCTGACGGTTATAAGACCCTCCTGCATCAGTTCCGACAGACACGCCCGAAACTCAGGTCTGTCTTCAGACCTGACCTGCATCAGGATGGCAAGCTCCTTTTCCTTCATCGGAACGTAGGCTGCTTCCTTCATAAGCGACAGTATTTTGTTTTTTCTCTTTATATGTTCGTCCATCACGTACCCTAAATACGAAAAAAGAGACACCCGTCATATGAGTGTCTCGTAAAATCATACTTCCTATCAGGTTCTAGAATATGTTCATATTCAGCAGGATCGCAAAGAGCATGAATGCTACAGCAAGTATCTTCGTGATCTTCTCAAGCTTTCCTTCTAT
>CADCPL010000273.1 GCA_902803305.1 uncultured Lachnospiraceae bacterium | reverse complement strand
TCTCTTGACACAAGGCATATCATGCAGGCGGTCATTGTCATGCCGATAATAGAAGAACTGGTCTTTCGGCTCATATTTCTTCGGGCCGGCAGGATGCTGCTTCCCATATGGGCTGCAAACCTTGTACAGGCCATACTGTTCGGGGTATATCATACGGTTACGATACAGAGGATATATGGTTTTGTATTGGGACTTATGATAGGATGTGTGTTCTGTTACTGCCCGATAATATACAAGAGCAGGGGAGAAAATCCGCAGCTTTTGAATCTTCCGGACAGTCTTTTCGGGTATGCGCTGACAGTCGTACTTCACGTCACGATCAACGCTGCCGGGATATTCCTGGCGCCGCTCCTTCCGGCTGATCTTCCTACGGCTATGCAGGTGCTTATAGGGACAATCTTTATGATGTTAGCGGCCGGTTCTTGTCTTAAACTTTATATGCTCAAAAAGCGCATCACTGATGTCGATGCCGGTAGCACTTCTGAGGCCGATAAACTGCGCGTTTGAATTAACTTCGCACAGCAACGGCTCATCATTTTTCCCATACAACAGGTCAACTCCCGCAAAATCCATTCCGAGTTTCTCCACGCAGGCTACAGCCATCTGTTCCTGCTCTTTTGTTATGGTTATGGGAACTGCTTTGCCGCCGCCCGTGATGTTTGAGCGAAAATCATCCGGGTTGTTTCGCTCCATTGCTGCCACGACACGGTCTCCTACAACGTAAGCCCTGATGTCGCGGCCTTTTGATGTGGCGATGAATTCCTGAGCCAGACATTCTTTTCCCTCGATGGATTTAAGGATCATACGGGCACTTTCTTTATCCGTTGCAAGATAAACCTGTCCACCGTATGAGCCGTAACATTCTTTTATCACATAAGGATAACCGAGAAGATCACCGAGGCGGTCTTCGAAAGAAAGATCCGTGTAGCCGACGGTCTCAAACGTCATCGGGATCTTTACGGTCCTAGGCATATGGCAGATACCACCGAGCTTTTCATATGTGAGAGCTTTGTTGTCGCAGTATTCTATCGGATCGGCGGGATTAAAGAGACGGTGCCCCATTCGCTCGAGAGAGCGTCCAAGAAATACATCCTTGTTCCAGAAAAGGATAAAGTCGGCATCACCAAGCGCATGTCCTGCGCTGTCGCTGCCGACTTTAACAAGCCCGGTCTCAAGATCCGTGAAAAAGTCATCGTTTCGCATGACTTTCATATTGACGGATGCCCTTCCGGCTCCCTCAAGCAGAGCTTCATATGTGTCTCTTACCTGAGGGGAGTCAAGAAAAGCATTTATGATAAGTATACCGTTTAAAGACATATCAGTTTTCAGCTTTAACTTCCTCGAATTCCTTTACGATCTCACTTGAAGGAGCCTTGGTGCAAAGTGATACTACAACGATGAGCACAAGGCTGATCACAAAGCCGGGAGCAAGTGAGTAAAGACCTGTTGCAGATCCCGGAGTAGCTCCTCCCATGCAGGGGATGTAGTCCCATATGATAACGGTGATCGCGCCGGAGATGATGCCTGCAAGTGCTCCCGCAAAGTTCGTACGCTTCCAGAAGAGTGAGCAGAGAACGAGCGGTCCGAATGCGGCACCGAAGCCTGCCCATGCATCGGAAACGAGTCCCATGATCGAACTGTTGGGATCCCATGCGATGAACAGGGCGATGATAGCTACTATGATAGTTGCCGTTCTTCCGACGGTAAGGACTTTGCCTTCATCGGCATCTTTTTTCACAAGTCCTTTATACAGATCCTCTGATACAGCAGAAGAAGCAACGAGGAGCTGTGAATCGGCGGTTGACATTATAGCGGCAAGTATTGATGCGATGAACAGTCCCGCAAGGATCGCCATGTTATGATCTACGGTGAACACCTTCTTGATCATCTCAATGAATACCTTTTCGGAGTCGTCAATAATGCCCGATGAAGCAAGGTATGCACGTCCGACGACACCGATGATACATGCGAATGCGAGTCCGAGTATGACCCATATGATAGCAATGGATTTGGATTTTTTCAGTTCCTGTTTGTCCTTTATTGCCATGAACCTGACAAGGATATGCGGCATTCCAAAGTATCCGAGTCCCCATGCAAGTGATGATATTATAGAAACGGCTGATATCCTGGTCCCGTCTTCCTGCATAGGATCAAGGAATGAAGCGGGATCAACCCCTGTTGATGCAAGGCTTGATGATACGTTTCCGGAACCGAGTATCATAAGAGCGATGATCGGAACAGCAAGTACTGCGACTATCATGAGAAGGCCCTGTATGAAGTCGGTCGTACATACCGCAAGGAAACCACCCATGAATGTATATATGAGTATAACAAGTGCTATAACGATAAGAGCGATGTGGTAATCCATGCCGAATACCGAATTAAAGAGCTTGCCGCCCGACGCAAAAGCCGATGCGGTGTACACTACGAAGAAAAGTACGATGACTGCAGACGATACGCCGAGCAGTATCTTCTTTTCGTCGCGGTAGCGGTTAACGAAGAATTCCGGCAGTGTCAGTGAGTTGTTGGCTTTGATCGTGTACTTACGAAGAGGGCCTGCTATGAACAGCCAGTTGGCGATCGTTCCGAGCATAAGACCTATACCGATCCATACCTGTCCGGTTCCGAGTGCATAGACGCTTCCGGGCAGTCCCATGAGCATCCATCCGCTCATATCGGATGCGCCTGCTGACAGAGCCGCAACAAATCCGTTCAGAGAGCGGCCGCCGAGGAAGTAATCCTCCGAGTTGTTGTTTTTCTTCATGAACATGGCACCGATGAAAATCATCAGCAGCAGGTAAGCTGCGATAGATATCATGATCCAGATCATAGCTGATGTAGACATATTTTTTCTCCTCCTTTTTAAAAACTATATATCTTCAGTTTTTATATGTATATCTGCCTGAGCATCCGCACGGCAGTATCAATCCGTTTTTTGTAACGGGAAGACCAACCTCGTCGGCTACTGCCTTACCACCGAAACGCGATGTGTACACGGTGTTCATCATATATGAAATGACTGCAGGCTGTAATCCCGTCGTGTAGGAATTCACCAGAACGAACAAAGGCTTGTCTGCGAGGATATCGGCTGTTTTTTCGATGAATGAAAAAACGCATTCTTCAAGTTTCCATATCTCGCCTTTCGGTCCCCGGCCGTATGAAGGCGGATCCATTATGATGGCATCGTACTTGTTTCCGCGCCTTATCTCTCGTTCCACGAACTTGACACAGTCGTCAACAAGCCATCTTATCGGGGCATTCTCAAGGCCGCTGATCCTTGCATTTTCTTTTGCCCATCCGACCATGCCTTTGGCCGCATCCACGTGAGTGACCTTTGCTCCTGCTGCGGCAGCGGCTATCGTCGCGCCGCCTGTGTATGCGAAAAGGTTAAGAACGTTTATATCTTTTCCTGGATCGTTTGCTTTTGCTTCCTTTATTAAGGAAGAAAACCAGTCCCAGTTGGCAGCCTGTTCCGGAAACAGTCCCGTATGCTTGAAAGCAAAAGGCTTAAGACAGAACTTAAGATCTTTGTAGTTTATCGTCCATTCATCGGGGAGGTTATTGAATTCCCATTCTCCGCCGCCTTTGTTGGAACGATGGTAGTAGCCGTTCCATTTTTTCCAGTGCACGTCAGTCTTCGGCGTATCCCATATGACCTGGGGATCAGGTCTTACAAGATAGTACTGTCCCCAGCGCTCCAGCTTGCTGCCGCCGGAGGTGTCGATGACTTCGTAGTCTTTCCAAGCGTTTGCGATGAACATATTACCTCTGATTATGGAGCGTCGCCCATCTATAAAAACCAATAATACCCGAAACAGATCTGAGCGACGATCTTTACGATCCACTGCGCAAGCATCAGTCCCAGGAACACGTAGATGAATCTGACGACGGTCCCGTCGGGAGATTTTTTGACGCCAAAGCATGTGTACAGAAAGCACCTGATCATAAATACGACATATACGATCAGCCCGTAAATAAGAGGCGGGTAATCGTACAGGCTTGTCAGTATCTCGCCGCGGAGCAGTGCCCGCATGGAACGCGTCCCGCCGCAGCCGGGACAGCACAGATGCGTTACTTTATTAAATAGGCAGGGATAACGAAGATTCAGTACGCTTATCCCCGTAAATAAGTAAAGTAGCACTGCCGCAAAACAGATGCCCAGTGCCACTAAACCCAATTCGTATAATAACCTGTCGGTATTGCCGAGCCGTCTATTACAGAATGTCTTCGAATCTTTCAACATACTGCTCTATATCCGTTGCATCGGCAGCAGAGAATGCAGCGCCCATGATCACCATTATGAGTGCGAGGATGACGCCCACGCCGCCGCATACGATACCGGCGATAGCCATGCCTCTTGCATCTTCCTGTTTGTTGATCGACAGAATACCGAGCACGATAGCTGCTATCGATAATACAAGACCGATCCAACCTGTGCAGCAACATAATAATGAAAGAATACCGCAGACAAGTGATATGATCCCGAACACCTTGGAACCTTCACTTGAAGGAGTATCATATGAAGGTGATTCATATGATGTCGTGGTCTCGACTGTATCGGAGCTGCTGTCTATCGTCTCAACGTTTTCAACAGTTTCAACAGTTTCTGCCGTTTCAAAGCCGTTGTTATCAAACTCGCTCATTAATATTTTCCTCCCTGTAGGCTTTATCATATTAAAGTGTTACCATGTAATCACGATTATAATTGAATAACCGCGTAATTGCAAGCATAATAGTTACTACCATATATGGTATTCGGCAGGTCAGCACACACCATTGTTCTTAAAAAAATACAATCATATACCGGAATTTTCTCAAATCCGTGAAAAAAAAACTTGAAATCCCAAATTCACTATTGTATACTCGACGTTGCTGTGACATTGATAGCGGTGAAGCGTGAAGTTACTAAAGGCCGTGTAACACAAGGCACAGATAATTCCGTGGAGCGAATGTCATGTTGCGAAAACTGGCGACAAGTCACTGTAACACATTAATGTCTACATGAAGTAGAAACGACGTGTGAAAGGCCGACTCGGTATGAAAACGATTAGGACACACACGGGAGAGTGTACAGTCACCGCTTGTCTCACTTATCTTTAGAAAGTGCGAAAAGGAGGCGACTTTTTTTATGGCAACACAGGTAATGAGAATCACATTGAAGGCATATGATCATGTCCTCATTGATGA
>CADCPL010000272.1 GCA_902803305.1 uncultured Lachnospiraceae bacterium | reverse complement strand
GAACGATCACGAACCTGATAAACAATAACTTCGATCACATGGATAAGGCTCTGATCGATATTGAAGAGGCGGATATAAAATCTCAGGAAGAATTGCGAAATGTACTCGGCAGGATCAAGCTGCTGCTCTCACTTAACAGGTTTGCTCTCGTAGATGAGGATAACATCGTTTATACGCAGTACACAACGTATGAAGGCGGCAGCCGCTACGAATTTCTGTCCGAAGAAAAACTTGATGAAAGAGTCATCAGCACCGTATATATGTACGGCTCCTCAAAGCAGCTGTGTCTTGCCATTCCCGTGGACGGGCTTACTATCATGGGCAATCGGTTCAAGGCCTGCTTTGTCCTGATCGATATCGCGGATATTACCAATCTTCTTGCATTTGAGGACGACAGGGATACATATTATGCCCTGTATATGAAAAACGGCGCCAATCTGTCCGATACAGATCTCGGACTGATCGATCATGAAAAAAACATCCTAAAAAGTATCGGTGATTATGCTTCACCCGAGGACCGCGAAAAGCTTACAGCTGATTTTGAAGGAGGAAACGAGGGCAGCGTGACTCTTGCTTCAAAGGATGTTCAGGAGACACTGTGTTACGCTCCCGTTCCGAATACAGGATGGATGCTGGCAGTGCTCATCCACGAAAGTGTCATCCATGAACAGTTCCGTGAGATAAGAGATAACAGTCATCTGATAAGCCGTATCCTGATCGTTGTCACCCTTCTTTCCATGGCAGTATTTGCGGCCGTTCTTCTGCTTCAGGCCAGTAAGATGTTGAGGGCGAAGCTTGAGAACGAAAGGGAGAACAGCCGTATCTTCCAAAACATGGCCAATACCGATTCCATGACCGGTGTAAGGAACAAACATGCATATTCCGAATATGAGAATCATCTTGACGACCTGCTGCGTTCAGGCAAGCTCGGAAATGAGATCGCAGTATTGGTATGTGATATCAACGGATTAAAGCAAGTTAATGATACAAAAGGACATGCTGCCGGAGATCAGCTTATCAAGGATGCGACCGCTCTCATATGCGAGCATTTTGTCCATGGTGCGGTTTTCAGGATTGGCGGCGATGAGTTTGCCATTATCCTTCACGATAAGGGATACACCACGATGGAGGAGACTCTGGCTGCGATCAACCGCGAGATCGAAGAAAACATCGAAAAAAACAAAGTGGTCATATCCATCGGATATTCGGTCTTAAAAGAAGAAGATACGAAGATCCATGATGTTTTTGAGCGAGCCGACCGGATGATGTATGAGCGCAAAAAAGAGTTGAAAGACATGGGAGCGAAAACCAGAGAATAACAGCTGTTCTGATAAATTGAGCAGACCATGCTAGTTGTTCTTATCAAAATACAACCGCTTGTCGGCGCGTTTCAGGCAAGCTTCGATCGCATCATCATTATTTCTGAGAGAATCGTAGCCTACACTGGCCTCAAGCTTGTACAGAAGACCGGAGGATGTTTCTTTCAGTATCTCTCTGAAACTTGAAATCAGTCCGTCCATTGCTGCTTCATCCGCAGATCTTACGATCATAACAAACTCATCCCCGCCGTAACGTCCGAGAAAGACCGGAAATGCCGCTTCATCTGCGGTTTTTCTCAATGCATCCGCTATCATTGTAAGTGCACGATCGCCCTCGGCATGTCCGTATCTGTCGTTGATCTCCTTGAACCGGTCTATGTCGATCATACAAACATAGCATGATTCATCTTCACTATAACGGATGTTATCCATATACCTGTCAATCTGTCCGCGGTTGTTCAGTTTTGTCAGTGAGTCCACGGAAACCAGCATCTGCAGGGATTTGATGTAGAAATACAGCATCATCAGCGTTACTCCGAAGCAGAAAAGGGGAGCGTTGAGAGCAAAGGTCTGTAACATGCCAAAAGAAACAATGGCAAGCGGATAGAGCGCTATAAGCCTGTACAGGCGTTTGTCTTCTTTTGAGGCAGCCTCCTTCGCGTTTTTCAGGGAAATAACGGAGGAAGACAGCACATACAGAGACGGAACGGTCACCATGAACGGATAGTAGAGATCATTGAGAATGCCGTCTTTGCTTATCCAGAATAAAGGTTTGATGATATATGCGACTATTATCACCCCAATAGACGCCAGGGCCGGCGTCATAACGATCTGTCCGAATCTTCGTTTCTTATCAAGGAGCATCCCTTCCGAAGCGGCCGTGTACATGAACCAGCTGTATCCTATAAGATTCATGAACACATAGTTTGTAAAGTTAAAAAAAACGACAAAAAAACGTATACGGGGAAATATGCCGCTTTCCACTGCAGCCCAGCCCACATCCGAAAGAAAATAAATGATATGTACCAATACCGTTCTGATAAACCAGTTTTCACGTTCGGTCTTTGTCCGGTAATATGTATTCTGAAAGATCAGCATGATGAGAATGGCTACGCACACCAGGCTGGCTTCTGTATAAAAAGCAAAATAATCCAGTTCCATATGATCTTCCCTCTGATTTTATCGGATATGCTATCATTATAAACTCTGAAGCACAAAAGAAAAAGTTAATATCTCATTTGATTTAAACGATCTTCTATGGCCTGTTCAAAGAACGCTTGGGGTAGTTCGTTTTTTTTATTCAGTTCCCGGAGCTTGAGATAGTACTCGATGAAGGCATTGATCTCGATCCCTTTCGGATGATACAGATCGTTACCGGCTGATTTTGATCCGGATAAATTCTTTTTTTTGGTCTTGGGGGCGGAAAGATAATTTGAAAAATAAAACATTTTATAATTACAATCGTCCACAGATCCGGTTACGATATTGACCGCATTGGTCTCTATCAGATTGATCAGATT
>CADCPL010000271.1 GCA_902803305.1 uncultured Lachnospiraceae bacterium | reverse complement strand
TGCGCGAAGGTATCTCTCATACCCTTTCTCGTAGAACTCGATGAGTTCGTTCAGCATATCATCGAACTCCTGCGTGCGTTCTTTCTTGCCCGAGAATATATCGTCCGCATCATTCATGAGCTCGAATATCTTGACCGGGCTTCCGGCGCGCTTGACCGCCTCTATGTAGCATGCACTCGAGTGCAGCGAATCGACCGGTCCGAATGAAAGTATCGCATCATGGAGTTCGTCAAACGACCTGATCCTTGTGATACCGTCGATAAGAGCGAAAGGAACATCTCCGAATATGATCGATCTCTTGCCGAGAAGTGCGGCCTCATATGCGGCCGTTCCCGTTATCGTTATGACGCCTTTTGCGTTCACTATCCACGGCTTCGGATCCTTGTAGTAATTGATCTGAACGAGCCTGACGTTGTGTATCTCTTTAACCTTTTTGTAGAACTCAAAGCCTCTTTCCCCAAGCATTGCCTGATGCTCCTTTACGTACAGCTTCCATCCGATGGGAAGAGCCTTTGATACCTGTTCTATGAGGTTCAGTTCATCCACATAATACGATGCCTTTACGAAGACCGACGATTCCGGGATCAGATGAAGCGGCATGTACACATAGTCCTCTCCCTCGACCGGATCTTCAAAGTATTTATTTTTTCCGTAAAGGTATCTCTTCTTGAGTTCCTCTTCAAGATAATACCTTATATACGGCATTGAAGGCGCATAGAGCATCGGGCTCTTTTTCTTGAGCCCCAGGTTATGCTTCCTGATGTCCATGTCGTAAAAATATTCGAGCTTTCCGTGCATCACACGGGCTATCCAGATCAGGCTGTCCTTTTCATATTTGGACGTAACGGATCCCGCAAACTCCTTGTTCATTATAAGGTTACTCTTGCGGTAATCCTCCACGTATTCTATGCTCTCTTTTATCTCCTCCTGCGGAAGAGCTTTTATCTCATTGAACAGGTTTATGAAATACGGATCGATCGCAAAAGAGTTCTGGAAACTCGGATACTTGTAATATCCGAACTTGGAGTACTCTATCGTCATGCACGGGATCTTTTTCTTATAGCAGACTTCACAGAGTATCGTGCGCTGCAGTTCCGCGTTGTCCGTATCGAATATCACATCGGGCTTGAACTCCTCGATGATGCCGATGATCTTTTTGTAATTGAGTTCGAGCCAGTACAGATTTTCCGCATAGCTCGTGACCTTCCAGTACATGCGCCAGTGATAATGCCTCGTGTTCATCTGCGAGCTCATCAGCTGCATGTTGAGGTTCTTGTAATGGCTGTACTGGCTGTCGATCATGTTCAGGTAGTCCATGTCGTAGGGCTCGGGACTTTCTTCAAATCCTTTTATGAACCGGTCGCATATGTCTCTTACGTCATACAGCTTTATGTCGGGAACGAGCTTTTTGAATTCGTAATAAGTATGCTCGTTATAATATGTCTTGCTGTAACTGCACTCACTGGACATTATGAAAAATGCCGCAACCTCGTTGTCCTCTTTCAGTTTCTCGGCCAGAAACCACAGAGGCTTGGAATAAGTCTCACGGCATATCATGAGTATTCTCTTGTTCTTGAACATCGAATCCTTGACCATCAGTCAAACCTCTCAAGTTCTTCCGACGCCTTTTTCTGCACGCGTTTCGTGTATGTCTTCAAAAGGCCCGGGAAATACAGCGCCAAAAAAGTTTTGGCCCGAAGGGATCTTCCGATCAGGGGATTGGCCACGCGCGAAAGAGTCCTTATCTTATCGGTGTACTCTCTTATATCATCTCTGTCAGGCTCATCACAGACGAGTTCATTCTGAAGCGCCGTGATGAACTCATAGAGCATGAACCTGTTGCATTCGTTTGCAAGTTCCGGATGTTCGTTTGTCAGGAACTCTTCCATCAGAAGGTTCGCCTCGACATTTTTGCGTACCATGCCGCTCCTCTTGGAACAGCTCCCTTTTCTTTCGCGAAAATGATACTTCGGAGTCGGATCGTAAACGATCCTGTCGGCGGCAGAGAGCAGCCTGTCAACTACTATCCTGTCTTCGACCGTGATATCGGTACGGAAATGAAGTCCCTCGAATATTTTCTTACTAAACAATTTATCCCAGCAGTGAAGGAAAAATCCTTCATGTCCGAGCGTTACGGCAAGCGCCTGTGTGGCATTAAGCACCACCGGTTCTGTCGCTTTGTCGGAAAGCGTCGTACCGACATACTCGTAAAATCTTCCGCATATCGATATGTCAGCATCGTACTTTTTCATGTTATCAAGCATACGTTCAAACATATCGGGCTCGATATAATCATCGGAATCAACGAACCCGAGCCAGTCTCCGCAGACCGCCGCAAGTCCCTGATTTCTCGCATCGGCTATCCCTTTTGCCTCACCTGTTATCAGCTTGATCCTGCTGTCAAGTTCCGCGTACTTCCTGCAGATCTCTTCAGATCTGTCCGTCCCCCGGCCGACTACTATGATCAGCTCGATATCCTTGTATGTCTGATCCAGTACGCTTTTTATGCTCTGCTCAACGTAGTCTTCCACGTTGTAGACTATCATGATTATGCTGATCAATCCGTCACCCTTTTTATCGCTTCAAGATATGCGTATCCCCTTGATTCATCAGGCTCTATATACGCGCCTTCGCCCCATTCGTTCCAGGCGTTGACATATACAAAATCCGCTTCTCTTCCGGCTACTTTTTCCTTGAGCACTCGCAGCGACTGCTCAAACATCTGCGGGTTCATGCCTTTATACACAAGACCCTTATGCCCTCTTCTCGGAGTGTTGTCCCAGTCGGGAAGTATGCCCGGAAATTCGTTTTCCGCGTAGTCTCTTGAAGTTATGGAATCCATTATCCGCTTTCCGGAAACAGCTCTCTCCAGAACGTATCCGCATCTTTTTCCGAGAAGATCGTTCCTTACGGTGCGCATAAGCGTACCCGTGTCATATGCCGCTTTTCCGGCAAGGCCGAGACCGTATTTAAGCGTATATCCCGGCTCGAAATAGTAATATCCGTCTATATGTCCGCGGCTGTCAGAGCCTGCTGCCGTCTTGCCGGAGATGATGTACACTCCGTCAAATCCCTCGGCCTTTGCCCATTCATCAAAGGCCTCCGCCATCTCTTCAAAACACGGTATGTCAAAGGTCTTGTATATCTGCCACACGGGCCTGTTTCCGACCTTGATGTATCTTCTGTCCCGAAAGAAAGGAAGCAGATATTCAAACAGCTTTCTCCAGTCGGACCTGCTCCCGTATTCCTGAGCTATGAGCACCTGATCTGACAGTCCGTACCACGTCCTGGTCCACGTCTCATTCGCCCAGCATATGTTATAGTTGATGTCGATCTCGGGATGGGCCAGAAGCGTCCGGAGCGGCTTTTCCATCAGCGTCTTCCCGCCGAAGTAATACTGGTAAATACAAAAGCCGTATACGCCGTATTTTCTTGCAAGCGCTGCCTGACGAGTAAGCGTAGCGACTCCGTCCTTATCAAGATCGTAGTAGTCTCCTCCCAGGGGTACCCTTGGCTGGTCATGTCCCGGAAAAAGCGGCTTGGCGCGCTTTACTGCAACCCATTCCGTATAGTCCTTGCCCCACCACTCGTCATTCTCGGGAAAGGAGTGGTACTGAGGCAGATACATGCAAACAACTTTCATTATCCCACCAATAAGCGAAGATCACTTGAGCCAGACTGTCTTGTTGACGATATGCGTATAACTTTGGATCAGCCTTACGACCTTGGCAGATACGTTCTCATCTGTGTAGTCTAGAGG
>CADCPL010000270.1 GCA_902803305.1 uncultured Lachnospiraceae bacterium | reverse complement strand
GTATATACGTATGTGTATCAGGACGGCCATTCATACTACATAGACGACATCATGTTAACATTGAGGCTTGTTCAGAATTAAATGTTGCTTTTTTTGAAAAAGCATGATAAGGTAACTGACATGAACAGATCGATATTTACAACAAATGCATTTTTCTTTTTTGCCTTTACGTCGGACCGATGTAAGGGTAATTTGTGATGCATGACATATCACGAGTTGAACTTACAGCGGTCCGGAACAATGATCCGGATCGCTTTTTTAATGCATGAAGGAGGATACCGAAGTGTTAAAGATAGCTTACAGTGGGATCGAAGGCTGCTTCGCACATATGGCTGCGAAAAGACTGTTTCCGGATGAGATGCATGTTCCGTTCGAGAGTTTCGGAAAGGCATACGAAGCAGTGGCCGGTGGCGAATGCGACATGGCTGTCCTTCCCGTCAGGAACAGCTACGCAGGAGAAGTCAGGGAAGTGAACGAATTGCTGGATAGTGGAGATCTTCATATCATCGACACATATCCGCTTCCGGTCGTTCAGAACCTTATCGGTCTTCGCGGAAGCAGGATAAGCGACATAAAGACCGTCATCAGTCAGACAAAGGCGCTGGAGCAGTGCGATAACTATATCAGATCGCACGGATACACCACGATAACATCGATCAACACCGCAGTCGCAGCGCAGGAAGTGATCGACCGGCAGGACATGTCGTTTGCGGCAATAGCGTCACTTGAGACAGCGGCACGATACGGACTGAAAGTCCTCGATGAAAAGATAAATGAGACAGATGATAACGTAACAACATTTGCAGTGGTATCACGATACAACAGCGGTTCGAATGAGTAGGAGGAGAAGATCATGGGAATGATGTATGAGAGGCAACTGGCAATACCTGCGGAGCTTAAGGAGATGTATCCGCTGACGGCAAGGATGAACGAGACTATACAGACGAGGAGAGCGGAGCTTGTATCTATCTTTGAAGGAAGACGCGACAAGCTGATACTGATAATCGGTCCGTGCTCTGCGGATAATGAAGATTCCGTAATGGACTATATATCAAGGCTTGTACCGGTACAGGAGAAGGTTAAGGACCGGATACTCATCGTTCCGAGGATATACACCAACAAGCCCAGGACCAATGCCGAAGGATATAAGGGAATGCTTCATCAACCGGATCCGACCGAGAAGCCGAACCTGTTCAAAGGTATCGAGGCGACAAGACATCTGCATATGCGGGCTGTCATGGAGACCGGTTTTGCCTGCGCGGATGAAATGCTGTACACTGAAAACTATGCTTACCTCGATGATCTCTTGATCTATGTGGCGGTCGGTGCACGCTCCGTTGAGGATCAGCAGCACAGGCTGACTTCGAGCGGGATAAGCGTTCCTGTCGGAATGAAAAATCCCACATCCGGGGACTACCGCGTGATGATGAATGCGATCAGTGCGGCTCAGAACGGCCATACCTTCATATACCGCGGATGGCAGGTGCACTCGGACGGGAACCGGCATACTCATGCAATACTTCGCGGATATACAGACCAGCACGGCTCGATGAAACCGAACTACCATTATGAGGATCTGGTAAGACTTTGCGACATATACGATGAGATGGAGCTTAGCAATCCCGCGATGATAGTTGATACGAATCACTGCAATTCCAACAAGAACCCGTTTGAGCAGCGTCGGATCATCAAGGAAGTCATCCATTCGGCAAAACACGATAAGCGCATAGCACAGATACTCAAGGGCTTCATGATAGAAAGCTATATAGAGGACGGCGCCCAGGAGCCCGGAGGCGGCTGCTACGGCAAATCGATAACCGATCCCTGCCTGGGATGGGACAAGACGGAAAAACTGATATACGAGATCGCAGAACTGGTCTAGGGGGACGGGGGTAGTGGTCCACATTAAAGGAGAGAACATATGAGCAGTATTAAGATAATCCATGGGTCCTGTGCGGACCAGGAGGCAGATGCGGTTGTAAATGCGGCAAATGACGGACTTTGGATGGGCGGAGGGATATGCGGCGTGATCTTTAGAAAAGCCGGAGCTATCGAACTTACCAATGCCTGCAGTCAGATAAGAGTTCCGCTTGAAGACGGCATGGCGGTCATCACACCTTCGTTTAACATGACCAATGCGAAGGCTATAATACACGCGGTCGGTCCCAACTTCAATGTAAAGCCCGGAGCTTTTAAAGAGTTGTTTGACGCCTAT
>CADCPL010000269.1 GCA_902803305.1 uncultured Lachnospiraceae bacterium | reverse complement strand
GTTTTTTCGATCAGAAAATGCGTAGCCGCATGACCTGCTATCTGAGGCAGATGTGTAACCGCTATGACCTGATGATCCTCAGCGATATCGGACATCCTATCAGCCACAAGCTGAGCTGTCCTTCCGCTGATACCGGTGTCTATCTCATCAAATATGAGCGTTCCGATGCTGTCACGCTTTGCCAGCACGGACTTGAGCGCCAGCATTATCCTTGACAGCTCACCGCCCGATGCCACATTTGTAAGCGGCCTTACCTGCTCTCCGGGATTGGTCGAGATCATGAATTCAACATCATCAAAGCCGTCACGATTTATATTGTCCCTGTCAGACGTTACGATTATCTCGAATCTCGAATCGATAAAGTTCAGATCGTTCAATGCCGCGACTATATCTTTCTGAAGCGTGACCGCTTCCTTGTGCCTGATATCGGATACCTTTTCACAGACTTTCGTCAGCTTATCGTAGGATGTTCGCATTTTTTCGGATAATCCCTCAATATACGACTCATGATCGGTCATCTTTTCGATCTTCTCCGACTCTTCAATAAGCCGTTCATTTACGGATTCGATCGTGCCACCGTACTTCATCTTGAGATTGTTGATCGTATCAAGCCGATCGCTTATCCTCGAAAAGTCCTCGGGTGAAAAATCAAGTCCTCTCTCATAATCAGTAAGTGCACGTACACAGTCCCCGAGAATGTCCTCCGCTGTCACAAGCTGCTCATAGATCGGCTTTGCCTCATCATCAAGTTCCGATATCTGTTTCATCCGGGACAGCGCATGACCGATCATGGCCGAGGCACACTCACCGTCCGATGAGAGTGCGCTGACGACACCGCCGAGCATCTCAGCGATCTTCCTTGAATTGTTCATCCTGGAAAAATCCGATTCCAGTGTCTCATCTTCACCGGGCCGAAGGTCTGCAGCCTCGATCTCGGCTACAACAAACTTCGAATAGTCAAGATCTGCAGCAAGAGTCTTCCGTGATTCCAGTGCATGCTCATACTCGTCTTTTATATTTTTGTATTCGTCATATGCGTTATTAAGTTTACATAACTCATCATCAAAGCTCTCATTGCAAAAACTGTCCAGCATAAGCTTATGATTTTTCTTATGCAGTAGCGACTGATGTTCATGCTGTCCGTGAATATCGAGCAGATACTCGGCTATATCACGGATATATGAAGCCGGGACGGACTCTCCGTTCACTTTGCAGACTGTCCTTCCTCCCGCTATACGGCGCTGGAGTATTACCTGATCATCGGTTAACATAATATCGCGATCATCCAGACTCTGCTTCGTCTTTTCATCAATGCCGGTAAATACAAGCTCGCAGATAGCATAGTCGCTGTCATCCCTGACTATGTCTTTGGGCATTCTCGACCCGAGAGCAAAATTGACGGAATCAATGATTATCGATTTTCCCGCACCCGTTTCACCGGTCAGGATATTCAGACCGTCGGTAAATTCGATCTCTATATCATCTATGAGTGCTATGTTTTTTACGTGTAAACTCTGAAGCATCAGTTCTCCGGATTTCCTATAAGTTTTTCAAGCGTTTCCATAACGGCACTCACATCGGCGTTTGATCTTATCGCGCACATGATCGTGTCGTCACCGGCGATGCAGCCGACGATCTTCGGTATGGAAAGAGCATCTATCGCGGCAGCAACTGCCATGGCCATTCCCGATACCGTCTTGATCACAAGGATGTTCGACGCAGCCTCCATAGATACAAAGCCTGCCCGAAGTATCCCGACCAGCCTGTCTCCGCCGAACGTCTCCTTGGAAGAGTTCGGCGCATAGCACTGCCTTCCCGAGGATGAGGGGACTTTCCTGAGGTTAAGCTGTTTGATATCCCTTGAGACAGTTGCCTGAGTAACGGTAAAGCCGGCTTCTCCGAGAAGTCTTGCCAACTCCTCCTGAGTCTCGACCTCTGCCGACTGTATGATCTCCATTATCTTCTGGTGTCTGTAGTTCTTCATCTTTATCCCATCTTCCTTGAGAGTACTTCCAGGAAGCTTTCCTTGCTGAGCTTGATGAGCCTTACGGATGCTTCTGCCTTAACGATCCTGATCTCATCATCCGGTGACATCTGAAGATCGGATCCTCCGTCAAAATACGCAACCGCAACGCTCGATCTTCGTGATGATTTCTTCCTTGTCTTGATCACTATCGTGTCTGCAGCCGAAAGAACGACCGACCGGCTCTCTACTTCGAGCGGGCAGATGGGAGTGATCACTATCATTGATGATGCGGGCTCGACTATCGGGCCTCCCGCCGACATATTATATGCGGTGGATCCGGTCGGCGTCGCGATTATGACCCCATCCCCGGATATCGTGGTAAGATACGTTCCGTTTACCTCTATATCAAACAGTCCGACACTTGAGCCTGACGTTTTCACGACAATATCATTGAATGCATAACGCCCGTTTCCAGATACGCCGTCAATAACAGGTGTTCCCGAAAGCATCATGCGCTCTTCCATAACAATATCATCTGCTATGAGTCTATCGAGTGCGGGTGTTATTTTTTCTTTGTCGACTTCTGCCAGGTATCCGAGATGCCCGAGATTGACACCTATCATGGGGATCCTCTTGGGAGCGAGCAACCCCGCAGCCTGGATAAAAGTGCCGTCTCCTCCGAGCACAAGAACCGCCTGTGTATCGTTCGGCATCTCGCAGATCTTTCTGATCTCCTCGCTGCCCGGATCGCTGTCACGTTCTATGGCAACATAATCACATGACTTTCCCTTTGACCGAAGGTACTGCGTTATCTGTATCGCTTTCTCCGATCCTTTGTCTCTGTCTTCGTTTGTTATTACAAAAAATCTGTCCATCTAAATACTCTCAAATGCATTATCCACGATCGACGCTATTGTCTCGATCAGTTGCTCGGTTTTTGGCTCTCCATTCTTTTCAAGAAGCAGCAGGTACTCTATGTTTCCTTCGGGACCTCTGATCGGTGAAAAAGTCAGCCCCTGCGGTGCAAATCCGTCTTCTGCCGCGACCCGTATGATCCGCTCTATCACTTCCCTGTGTACCCTGCGGTCCCTGACTACTCCCTTTTTCCCGACCTGCTCGCGTCCGGCCTCAAACTGTGGTTTTATAAGGCACACCATCAGTGCCCGGTCGCGAAGGAGCGGATATGCTGCCGGAAGTATCTTGTCAAGAGATATGAATGATACATCAGCTGACGCAAAATCGATCGGCTCCGGGATCTGTTCACTTGTCACGTATCGGAAGTTCGTTTTCTCCATGCAGATAACGCGCTCATCGCTTCTGAGCTTCCACGCGAGCTGGCCCCGGCCGGAATCAACGGCATACACTTTTGCCGCCTTGTTTTGCAGCATGCAGTCGGTAAATCCACCGGTTGAACTGCCTATATCAAGACACGTAAATCCCTCAAGTACCAGTCCGAACTCTTTGATCGCCTTTTCGAGCTTAAGTCCTCCGCGGCTGACGTACTTTATAGGATCTCCCTTGACCGCTATGTCCTCTTCGTTCTCATCAAAGGTTGTTCCCGGCTTATCTTCCCGCTGTCCTTTTACGAAAACGCTGCCGCTCATTATGATGGCTTTTGCCTTCTCCCTTGATTCGGCAAGTCCTCTTTCAACGAGTAATACATCAAGCCTCTGCTTCATCTGCCAAGTATCTTCTCCACAATGGAATCGCAGTCTATACCGACTTCGCGGGCCAGTATGCTGACATTGCCGTGTTCCACATAATCATCAGGGAGCGAGCACACAAGCACCCTGACATCTATATCGTTATCACTTACATACGCTCTTACATGTTCACCGAATCCGCCGTTTTCTACATTTTCCTCGAGCGTGACTATGAGTTTATGCTGCTTGGCCAGATAGGCGATCATCTCTTCGTCTATCGGCTTTACAAACCTGGCGTTTACCAAAGTGACATGTCTGCCGTGTTTTTCCTTCAGAACGTCTCTTACCTGCTCCGCGGTCTTTACCATACTTCCCACGGCTACAAGAGCGATATCGGATTCTTCGAAGATCATCTCACTCTGACCGTACAGTATCGGTTTTCTGTACTCCTCAAGACCGTCATATGCAAGTCCTCTCGGATACCTGATCGCTACCGGTTTGCCGAATTTCACCGCAAATTTGAGCATATCCGACAATTCCCATTTGTTCTTCGGTGCCATGACTGTCATATTGGGGATGCTTGACAGATATGAAAGATCAAAGATCCCCTGATGAGTCTCTCCGTCAGATCCGACAATACCTGCCCTGTCTATCGCAAATATCACGGGCAGATCCTGAATACATACATCATGTATTATCTGGTCGTACGCGCGCTGGAGGAAAGACGAGTATATCGCAACGATAGGAATGAAACCGCCTGCCGCAAGTCCTGCGGCAAAAGTTACGGCATGTTCTTCCGCGATCCCCACATCAAAGAACCTCTCGGGATATTTTCTGGAAAAGCGCTTAAGTCCGGTGCCGTCAGGCATTGCTGCTGTTATTGCACATATCTTCGGGTTTCTCTCTCCGAGTTTGAGCATGACGGTCGAGAATACATCCGTGTAATTTGCTTTTGTCCTGTTGACGGCCGGAAGTCCGGTCTCTATGTCAAAAGGCTCTGCTCCGTGAAATCTCGCAGGATGCCGCTCCGCCGGAGCATATCCCTTTCCCTTGTGTGTAAGTACGTGGACAATGACAGTTTTCGGATATCTTCTGGCCTCCCTGAAAACCTTGACCATGGCCTTTATGTCATGACCGTCCACAGGTCCCAGATACGTGATCCCCATGTCTTCAAAGAACATTCCCGGAACGACCAGCTGCTTAAAACTGCTCTTGTATTTCTTAAGTTTGTCTACGAGCGCAACACCGTTCGGAAGCTTATTGAGGGCGTCCTCAAGTCCCATCTTAAAGTTCCTGTATGCATCCGCCGTCCTTATATCCTGAAGGTAACTCGAAACACCGCCGACGTTCTCGGCTATGGACATGTTGTTGTCATTGAGTATTATCACATAATTGGTCTCAAGAGC
>CADCPL010000268.1 GCA_902803305.1 uncultured Lachnospiraceae bacterium | reverse complement strand
GACAGATCATTGATCTCGCCGTCCTTGGAAACAAACTGATAATGAGGTCCCGAATAATACTCGTTGTATGTCTGAGAAACGTTCGGCTTGCTGCTGAAGTTCTTCTCCATGTCGCCCGTGCATATATATTCCGTGAACTCTCTTGACTTACCGTTATCTACTCTTGAGAAAGTTCCCGAGAAGTTATCCACGTAAGGCTTTGCAAGATAATCATCTATATAGAACGGTCCGCCGTCATGACAAACGATGGCATTCCATTCGGGTGCTATGATAAGGTTGGTCGGACGCGTACTTCTGATACTTCCGAGCTGTTCGATGCTTCCCCAGTCCTTAACGAGTACCATGAGACGCGTGATCCCGTCATTGGCCAGTGAATTAGTCATCTCGTATACAACATCGGCATGTGAGAGACCGAAATGAGGAAGAGCTGTCTTCTCATTGTCAACCATTGCCGCTATAGGTCTCTGATCCTTGAGATCTTCCGATATCCATTCGTTCGTAAGTTCGCTTCTGTACATTCCTTCATGCGAACCGTCATCAACAACTTCTTCTTCAGCGTTATCTTCAATGCTGATCGCCGGTGTGCTGTTCACTACCTCTATCTGCGGAGCCGGAGCTGCAGGTGCTGCCGCTTCCTCCTCCTTCTTACAGCCTGAAAATACAAGAGCCGCGCAAAGTCCAAGAAGAAGTATGCTTCTCTTTTTCATTACAAAAACCTCCTAAAACTTCTGTCTTCACAGTTTTTCTCTGATTAGCCTTGACATTATATCACCAATTCTCGAAAGATTATACCACAACATAATGTGGTTGTCATTGTATTTTTGCACAAAATTTACGGTCCGAAAACCTCTTTTGTGAACTTTTCCGCGCCCTTGCCGTTAAGATGCGACGGATCGGCGAAGAATTGTCCGTCATATACCCTGAGGCTGTCCTCATATTCTATATCCGAGCAAACGGATGCAGCCTGTTTTATAAAGTTCCTGTACGCTCCGTAGTAATGCTCGTTAAGGCCTTCAAACGTCTGCGTATTGACCGCGGGCTGTATCAGTCTTACGTGGATCCCGTTCTCTTCACACAGTCTGAGGAGCTTCTGAAGATACATTGCGACGAGCTTTGCATCCCCGTCTATCACCATATCTTCGTATGACGTCTCATATGAAGGATCGTACCACTCACTCTCATGTCCGAAACTGCCGTATCCCCGCGTGTTTGTGATATCCTCGAATGATCTTACGTTATCGCCGTACCTTCCGATGAACCTTGCGGCCTCTATCGCCGGAAGGTATTTGTTCGGAAGTCCGAGTCTTGCCGATATCTCGGAAGTCTCAAATCCGTCATATGATACCGATGATGCACCGACAGCCTTTGCGTTATCATACAGTCCCAAAAGATCGCCGGCTGCTATCGCCCTGAAGTATACGGTCCTTTTTTCATAATTATCTATATGCCAGTAATGAAAAGGCGCAAACATGATGACTACGGTATCCGGGCTGTCGTGATGCTTCAGATAGTCCGACAGCAGATAATACATCTCTATGGACGTTGCACCGCCGAGAGCCAGATTGATGCAGCCGTCACCGACAAGTTCCGGCTTTATCGAACTCATGGCACCGGAATCACCTAGTATCACAGTGTCAAAATCAGTGCCGTCATACAGCTTCCCCGCAGCCGTCATCTTTGCATGGCGCCATGCGGGATATTCCTCATCCATATAGCAGAGCGGGCACAGCAAAGTAAAGGCAATAAGGGCTATTGCCGGGATCGCTGCGAGTATGCATTTGCCGATGAATTTGGGTAGTTTCATATCACATCTTTGAATAAATAAACTCCTGTCCGGTAAGGTTTGCCGAAAACAATATCGCGATCATCAGCGCATAATATATCGCCCATCTGATCGGCGTGGGTATGTTCTTTATGAGCGCGGGTGTGTCACACGATCTTCTGTTTGCGGCTCCGTCCGCGATAAATACAAATACGATCGCAAGGAGCGTAAGGGCCAGATTAAGCCTTCCGAGTCCGAGCCCCGCAAGGCCGCTTATATCCGACAGCGAAAAGTCGGTCAGTATCCGTTTGATCGCCAGATATGCCGAGGTCACACTGTCATTCGCGAAGAATATGAACACGTAAGAAAACAGGATATACACACCGATCCTTTGAAGGATCGTTCTGACCTTATCAAAGGAAATCTTTTTGTTATCACTCCTGCATATCCGCGCCTTGATCTTCTCTGCCAGAGCATCCCTGTACGGAAGGAGAAGCTGTCCGACTATCAGATAAAACCCGTTCAGCGCTCCCCATATAAAGAAAGTCAGGTTCGCTCCATGCCATATTCCGCTGATAAACAGCACCAGAAACAGATTTATGTACTTCCTTGCCTGCCCGCGCCTGCTGCCGCCAAGAGGGATATACAGATAATCACGCAGCCACGTCGAGAGCGATACATGCCATCTTCTCCACATTTCCGACATACTGACCGAAAAGAACGGCTGCCTGAAGTTCTCCTTCATCGTTATCCCGAGCATCCGGGCGCTTCCGATCGCGATCTGCGAATATCCCTCAAAATCACAGTAGAGCATGAACATATATGCCAGCGCGGCAACCGCCACGGAAAGTCCCGAATATGATCCTGTATCGCCGTATACGTTATCAACTATTATCGCAAGTCTTCCCGCTATCGCAAGCTTAAGGAAATATCCCCAAAGCATCTTCTGCATACCTTGCTTGATGCCGTCATATGACAGCTGCGTATCGGTATACTGCCCGAGCATGTCTCCAGCCCTGTTTATCGGCCCCGATACTATGCTCAGGAAAAACGACAGATACAGCGCCAGCTTTAATATGTTCTTTTCACATCCGGTCGTACGTCTGTAAACATCAACGATATACGATATGGCCTGGAAAGTATAGAACGAGATCCCCAGCGGTATCACAAGCCCGAACCGAAGACCGCTGCCCAAAAGACCCAGTGTAAAATCAAGATACTTAAACACAAACAGAGACAGCAGCTGCAAAACAGCAGATACGGCCACCATCGCCCTGCGTGCTTTTTCATTGTCGAAGGAGTCAAGCGCGATCCCCGTTATGTATGTGATAACGGTCGAAGCTGCAAGAACGGCGATAAACGTACCGCCGGCAAGAAAATAAAAACAGTAGCTGCATACAAGAAGCCAAATATATCTGAACCTTTTCGGTATCAGATAATAAAGGATCACGACTATCGGAAATATTATGATAAAAGGAATAGAGTTAAACTGCATTTGCACACTTCCTGCTTGTATCGGATAAGCTATTATATTATAATCACTAACGATGTTGCAAACTTTATCAGCGCTTCGGATCTTATATAAATTTAAGCAAGAGAGTAAACAATGGAACAAACGTCATTAAAACGCGAGATCATAGAATGGATCATAGTCATAGCGATATCTGCACTGCTGGCACTGGCTCTTGACAAATTCATCATCGTCAATGCCAAGATACCGTCTGCTTCAATGGAGCCGACGATCATGACAGGGGACAGGCTGATCGGAAACCGTCTCGCATACATAAACGATCTTCCGCAGCGCGGAGATATCGTCATATTCAAGTATCCCGACAATGAAAAAGAATACTTCATCAAGCGCGTGATAGGTCTTCCCGGGGAGACCGTAACGGTAAAGAACGGCCTGGTGTACATAGACGATTCCGACACGCCTCTTGATGAATCGGACTATGTCGTAACAACTCCTCTCGGTGACTTCGGTCCTTACAAAGTACCCGAGGGTGCTTATTTCATGATGGGGGATAACAGAAATAATTCGATGGATTCAAGATACTGGAACCACCCTTATGTGTATAAAGACAAGATACTCGGAAAAGCATGGGTGCGGTATTATCCGAAGATGACGAAGATCAATTGATGTTATCTGTTCAGTCTGTACATCTGCATTATCTCATCGCCTTTTGCAAATCCTTCGTTAAATGCGCTTGCTGATCCCGCGCATACTCCGAGGCATAATGCATCTTCCATATCGCCGTTTTCAAGATAACCCGCAAGGAATCCCGCAACCATCGAGTCTCCCGATCCGACCGTATTAACGGCAATACCTGCCGGCGCAGATCTTTTATATACTTTGCCGTCTTCCGTGATCAGGACCGCACCGTCCTGTCCCATTGATGTGAGTACGTTCCTGGCGCCCTTATCCTGAAGCCGTTTTGCCGCCCGCACTATACCGTCCGTATCGGACGGATCAAACTGCTCATGAAACAGTTCCGACAGTTCGTTAATGTTCGGCTTGATAAGAAAAGGATGATAGCAGAGTGCTCCGACAAGTGCTTCTCCCGTCGTATCAAGAATGACCTTCGTATCTCTGTTCGGAAGTTCGGAAATGAATCCCGAAAACGTATCGTTCTCCATATTGGAAGTTGCAGCGCCTGCGAGCACGAGTATATCATCGCTTCCGATCATGGCTATCTTATCGCGAAGGTTGCGCATGCTGACCGCGTCCACGAACGGGCCCGGAGCATTGACTTCCGTTTCTTCTATCCCGTGGAACTTGATATTTATCCTGGAGTGTCCTTCGGGAAGATGGACAAAATCCGTTCGGATACCGAGTTTCTGAAGCCCTTCTTCGATCTCCCTTCCGGTAAAGCCGGCAACAAAACCGAGCGCGGTATTATCGATCCCGAGTTCCTTCAGCACCTGAGAGACATTAACGCCCTTTCCTCCGTACAGATATGTGCCTTTTCGCATACGATTAAGACCACCTATGTCAAGGCGGTCAAGCGTGACCAGATAATCGATCGACGGATTGTAAGTAAGTGTGTAGATCATGGAATATACCCCAAATATTTCATCCTTCTGTAGACCTGCTCCCCAAGCAGTCTGTGATAATGCTTGTTACCATGGACATAGTCCATGCGAAGCGACGAAGGTATCTCTCCCTTTTCAATATCAGCAAGGTCTTCCGACGTCGGATCGATACCGCTGTCAGACAGTCCGTACTTCAGCATATACTTTCTTATATCAACAAAATGCTCTCCGAATTCTTTTTCAAGTGCCGCGTTGACTTCATCTATCTCAGGGATCCCTCCCGCATATGTCAGCCCCACTATTATGTATTTGCTGCATCCCGCTGCCTCCAGCATGCTCCGTTCAAGATCGATTATATTATGAGCGTTTGATACCGTCGGGAGATCGTTCGTTCCGGCAAAGATAACGAGTATGTCGTCAGGTCTTGCATCCTTCATGGCATGCGTCACGAACTGAGTTCCTTCTTCGATCGCGATCCTCTCGCCTTTATTTAAGCGCTTAAAATAATATGAACCGTTAAGTTTCTGAAGTTCTCCTTCGATACCGCCGATCTCGCACGGGTTCACTCCTCCGTCACCGTTGTCGAGAAAATGAACATGTCCGTTGTTCTCGGTACGAAGAAAGATGGGTATGAGCGTCACATCCGCAGGGATTACCGTGGCCTTTACATTGACGCGGAGACCACCCTCGCGCATTGCGATCATGGATGTACTCTCGGCTTCAACACCGTAGTTTATGACCTCGCATCCGGACATGCTTCTGAGTATATCGGGAAACGCACTCTTTTCATCAAGAGAGACCGTGAGCGAATCTCCCCAGCACACTATCCTGGGGATCAGTCCGTTAAACTTTGCTTCCGGAACTATATCACCATGCCAGAGATGATCGTCTTCATCCGGCTCCGGGGGCTCTTCCTCGGCTTCGTGCTCCTGCGCGGCATATGTCTCGGTCAGTGTTTCGGGTTCCGGCTCTGCCGGCTTTGTATCGGTAGCAAGTATGGCTCCCGCACGTACTCTTAAGGTAATGAACGCCGCCATTGCCAGTATAAATAATATATACGTAAAAAATGCTTTCTTCATATGATACGTATTATATCATATAAAAAGGAGATGCGCCGACACATCTCCTTTGCTGTCATTTCTTCTCTATGTAGCTTCGTATATAGTCTTTTACTTCCTCACGGTCTATCTCAAGCGCCAGAGCCATCTCTTCATACAGTCTGTTCTCGGCGATCCTGAAGTACCGCTCATCTATCGCGGTCGACTTCTTGCCGCTTTCGATCCTTGCCTTTCTCCTGAAATACATCGTCTTGATTATGCGGATGAGCTTTCTGGGATCCTTGGAGTTAACTGCATTCTTATATTCCGTCTCGCGTTTCTTCTCATCGGAAATATTGATCTGATCAAGATCTGCTATCTCGTTCATAAGTTCCCTGACTTCTTCTTTGCCGAGCGCAAACCTGAGCGCCTCATCCTCTCCTTCAACAGGGACATAGATCGTTGCCGCCGCATCGAAACAAGGGCGCAGAGTATAATACTTCTTGTTGGCGACGGACTTGCCCATTCCGGCAAGGGGTCCGATCTTCTCAACCCGACAAACACCGTTACTGCAAACAACCGTATCGCCTACACTGTACATATTATCCTCCTTATAATCTAATCTAAATCTACAACCAACATCTGCTTCGCAGATGTCGCCGTGTCACGACTGCTTCGCAGTCATGACATCTAATCCATCTGGAATTCGCCGACGATGTCCTGAAGCTGGACAATGCAGTTCTTGCTCTCTTCAACAAGGCCGCTCGTCTGGCTCGTCCTTGAAACCATATCCGTTGTCTTCTCGGCGATCTCTGTAACTCCAACGGTTGATTCACCGACCGTCGAAGTGATACCTGAGATAGCGTCGCTGATCTTGGCGATCGAATCCGTGAGATTGACAATGGATTCATGAACATCGTTCATGCTCTCTTTAAATTTAACAGCATCATCGCTGTACTGTTCACTGACCTGAGCGAACTCCGCATAATCGGAAAGTACGGTCTCTTCAAGGAACTCACCTGTTTCGGAAAGACATCCCGACATATTGGATACCGCATTGTTGACTTCACTTACGATATTGTTGATATCCGATACCGTAGTTGATGTCTGATTTGCAAGGTTCCCGATCTCGGTGGCAACAACGGCGAATCCGCGTCCGGCCTCTCCTGCTCTTGCCGCCTCTATCGAAGCATTGAGTGCAAGGAGCGATGTCTGGGAAGATATTGCCATGATCGCTTCGGTAAGAGCGTTGATCTTTTCAACAGCCTTGGAATCTTCAATAGCTTTATCCGATCTGATCTTGACAGACTCGTATTTCTCTTTTGTCCTGTTGGTTGCGGCGATCGTCTTCTCACGAAGATCGGCAGCTCTGTCCATGACCTCTCTCGACATTGCGTCGCCGGCCTCCGAAAGTGCCTGTATATCCTCTGCCCCGGTCTTCATGTAACCGATATTTGCATATATGCTTTCAGTCGTAGCAGCCGTCATCTGCATGCCTGCCGCAAGCTGCTGTGTTGTCGCGGAATTATCCGTACACATGGAATTGACTACATTTGCAACATCCTCAAGCTGATCCACGCTCCCGTTGATCCTCATCGAAGCATCGTCTATGCTTGCAATCATACGCCGAAGACTTGCACGCATTCCCGAAACGGCTCTTGCCATAACACCGTTCTCATCATGACGCTTTACAAGCTTTGCCGAATTGGGATTGTGTCTGAAATCGAACTTGCTCGTCTTGTCGAGTATCTCGGTGATCTGCTTGATGGGCCTTACGATGATGACCGACATTGCATATGCACCCGCAAGAGATACAAGAAGCATCACAACCGATATGATGATACCTATGTTCCTGATCCTGTTCATCGGTGCGAGAACATCGTCTTCATCCGCAGAGATGACAAGTATCTGATTTTTGTTCGTGATCGCGTAACCCGCGTACTTGTATGCACCCTTATAGTAGTATCTTGTTACACCGTCTTCCGGAACCGACCCCGACTGAAGCTGTGATACGAGTCCCTTTACGACTTCATTCTCAACCGGGGCTCCGATCTTATCTGCCGTGGGATGATAAAGCATGATACCGTCGGATGACACGAGATATGCATATGATCCGTCTATTCCTTCTATGGTGATATTCTCAAGAGCGTTCCTGTAAAATTCGGTATTTACCGCAGTGGGAGCCTTACGATTGAGCAGATCCCTCTCCGCCTTGATCGTATACTCGATATACTCCATGCTGATATCGGTGATCTCACTCTTTGCGTTCCTTACAAGTATCAGCGTACACACAGCCACCGTTACGGTAACGCACACGAGGACGAGCAGCATGATCTTCGCTGTTATCGATTTGATAAAAGGGACCTTATCCTCGTCCTTTTTTTTGTTGTTTGAAACCTTAGCCATAACACCTATCCCTTACCCTTCTTCATTTACCCTGTCACCTGTCATGTGATCACTTACATTCATGCTGAAAATGCAGAGCCTAATCTGTACAAAATTATACACGAGCAGGGTAAAAAAAACAACCGTTTCCGCACTGATATTGCGCGGTTTTTCGCTGATTCCGGCCGCGCCGCGGTTCAAAAAACAACATATGGTATCAATCCTATTTTCACACCCAAATACTTGCGTATTCCGATATCATAATTTAGAATAAAAAAAGTTGTTTGGGATCATTTAACGAAGGTTGGGAAAGGAATAAAAAATGTCGGATATACTTCTCGGATCACATTGCAAGATGGCAGGCTCGGAAATGTTTCTCGGCTCCGTAAAAGAGGCCGTATCATACGGTGCGAACACGTTTATGGTTTATACAGGTGCACCGCAGAACACAAAGCGCAAGGATGTTTCACAGCTTTGTGTAAAGGAAGGTCACGAATACATGAAGGAGCACGGTATCGACAGATTTGTGGTCCACGCTCCGTATATAATCAATCTCGG
>CADCPL010000267.1 GCA_902803305.1 uncultured Lachnospiraceae bacterium | reverse complement strand
TCCTCGGTGATATCATCTTTGACAAGAAGTTCCGGGTTGGCACTGAGCTTGCCTATGTCATGGACTATCGCACACACGACGGCTTCCGTGGCATCTTCTTTGCGCACGTTCATCTTGTGACAGATCATCGCAACAAGTATCGCCACATTCAGTGAATGCTTATACACAAAATCTTCTTTGCTTCGAAGGTTCTGCAGGAAGTTGATCTTGTGATCCAGCCTTCCGTAATTTCTTATGATGTTTTCCGCAAGATTATATATCCTGTTGTTCTTGCCGCGCTCACGTATTGCGGAAAGTTCTTCCTCTACCGCAAAGACCGTGACCATCTGGAACTTCTCGAATTCGATATCATCTTCAGACTGGGGTGGAAGCGGCTCTGCAGGTTCGAGAACATATATGCCGATGAGTTTGAAATTGTGCACCGATTCAATACCCTGCTGTGTAAGCTTCGAATTACGATCATACAGCAGGACGCCCTTGTTGTTGTATATGGGTTTTGCAAGCCTCATTCCGATCTTCAGATCTTCGGTCTTAACAAACTTCATCTGTATCTCTCCATGAACGCTTCAAACTCCTCAACGGGAACCGGTCTTGAATAATAATAACCTTGAACGATATCGCAGTCAATAGATGCAAGAAAATCAAGCTGCTCCTGTGTCTCGACTCCCTCGGCGATGACATTAAGTCCTAGCTGCTTTGCCATCCTGACCGAAGCTTCTACAATGATCTTTCCTCTGTCGGTCGACATGATCTCGTCGAGGAAGAATCTGTCTATCTTGAGTGTATCAACAGGTGCGTTCCTTAGCATGTTAAGTGATGAATATCCGCTTCCGAAATCATCCATCATTATCTTGAATCCGAGTTCCTTAAGCGCAGACATCTCGGAGAAAAGCTCGTCAACATCTTCCATGAACAGATTTTCCGTTATCTCAAGTTCGAGATATTTCGGGTCGATCTCATACCTCTTCACAAGCTCCATCAGTATCTCGGAGAGATTAGTTGTCCCGATATGTACTCTTGAAATGTTAACGGATACCGGAAGATAAATATCGCGCTTCTGAAGGTCTCTTATATATCTGCATGCAAGCTCCCATATGAACTTGTCCATCTTCGTGATAAAACCGTTGCTCTCAAAGAGAGAAAGGAACTGCGCGGGAACAAGTATTCCCTTCATCGGATGCTTCCATCTGACGAGTGCCTCCGCACCGCATATCTTCTGTGTATGCAGATCCATCTGAGGCTGCAGGAACATCACGAACTCATTGTTTGCAAGAGCAGTGTTCATCTCTTCTTCTATCTCTGCCTGCTCACGCATCTTGAGTCTAATGATGTCATCATATACGGCATAGTTCGTAAGTGCACTTCCCTTGATCTGTTTCTTGACGGCGCGCGCTCTGTCACACATGAGCCTGACGGGAATATCCGGGTCACTGACCTTGTATATGCCGTACGTAAGTGATATCGACATCGGAACAACCCTTGCATTTCTGACCTCGGCCGACAGCTTTGACATATAGTTTACAAGATCCTGATCCGATTCATATTTAAGGAGCACGGAGAATACATCTCCCTGATATCTCTTTGCGATGGATCCCTTCGGCGACACTTCTCTGATCGTCTTTCCCACCGTCTGAAGGGTACGGTTTCCGGCATCGATACCGTATCTGTCATTGATCAGACGGAATCTGTCTATGTCTATGGAAATGACAACGAAATTCGAATCCGGTTCATCGGCGATCAGCGCTGCCGCTTTCTTATAGAACGTCTCGGAGTTGTACAGTCCCGTCATGGAATCGTAATCCGCACGGTACTCCATCTCGGTCTTGATCTTCATCTCGGTGTTGACATTCTGAAGTGTTCCGAGATATCTTACCGGCACGTTATTAAGGCCCCTGAGCGTCTGAAGAACGATCGTATACCATACCGGGACACCGAACCTGTTATAGATCCTGACCGTGATCCTCTGGATCATCGCTGATGACTTTGCCGTTTCTATGAACTTGTCAAACATCTCCTGATCGTCGGCATGAACCTTCAGCGAAGAGATAAGTGCCCACTCATTATCAAGAGCTTTCCTGTTGATCTCAAATACATCCTCAAAATTGGAGCACAGATAATAACTGTTGTCTGCGACCGTGTACTCATACACAAGTATGCCGATCATGTCATTGACATTCTCGTAGCGTTCGTAGTTGAGCGCCATATCCTTGAGGATGCTGCTCTTTTCGTGCATGATCTCGTATTTGATACGGGTCTCAACCGCCTCTATGCTCTTTTTCTTGTACTCATTGAGGTTAAGGCATACGATCATTATCCTCTCATCGGACTTTGATCCGTCATCAGACGTTTCATTCGGATCGTACAATACGACTACATACATGCCGTACCAGCTGTCCTCTCCCGAAACGGATGCAAGCCTCAGATCGGTACATATCGTCCTGTTGCCCGCAAGTGCCCTCTGCCTTACCATGCTCGGTTCGGTCGCTTCAAGGAATTTGGCACGGTCTTCGCTGTAGACCACCTCATTTGAAAATCGCTCGCGCAGGTTCCTGTAATTATCTATCCTGACATCTATGAAGCTGCGGACACCCTGCTCCTTCAGGCGCACGCATGTGTTCTTTGTAAGATTGATATCCCATATGATATCCATCATGCGAACAAGAGATTCTTTGGTCCTTGTCTCGCTCTCGGTCATCGCCGCGATCTGAGTCTCGATATCTTCTTTGACCGACGCTATGAGATACACGCTCTTACCGTTACGCATGACTATCCTGTTGGCACGCATCGGGATGGTGGAACGGAGCGACGGCGAATAGACGTTACAGTCAAAAGAAGCCTGAGTGTTCTTCATCTGGCTGATCGGGCAGTCGCTGCACGGTTCTTCGTATCCTTTTATGGATGCATAACACATGCCCTCGCACTTGTTGCCAAGCCGCGTATCCAAAACCTCGTTACGATACAGAAGCTGGTAATTATCATCAACGGCATACGCCCAGGAACTCATCGGATCAAGTATGTTCCTGATCATCTCCATCTCTTTTGTGGAAAGGATCGGATTGACCGATGTATCAAGCCTTTCCATATCGCTCGTATACAGAACGTAATTATCCTTACCGGAAAGCTTCGCGTCGTTAAGCGCCGACAGTGCTCTTGCCCTAAGCTTATCAAGCGTTGCCTCTCGGCCGTGCATTGCAGCTATACCGATGCTGACTGTTATGAATCCGTTGTTTTCAAAATCACTCCATACATCCTTCACGGTCTGACGGATGTATGCGGCACGCTCAAGCAGTATGTTGGTCGCGCGAACGCCCTTCATCATAATGCCGAAACGGTCTATATCAATACGCCCTATGATGTCAGATCCGCGGAATGCTCTTTTTAATATCCTGCCTATCTCAATAAGCGCACCGTCCGCACCGATCTCACTGAAATGATCCTCCCACGTTGCAAAATCATCGAGATCCACGATCATAAGATTGGGAACGACGCCTTCCGGCAGCTCCTCGAGATAACGGGATACTTCATGATCAAAGGCCTCTGACTTAAGAAGCTTTGTGACAGGATCTTTCGAAAGAGATTTCTCCTCTTCCTGATGTTTGGTCTCATCATCGACATAGCAGAGAGTCCCGTATACGCTTGTGACCTTTCCCGAGTCATCTGTCTCGGCTCGGCCCTTAAGCTGGTACCAGCAATACTCACCGGCAAAATCAAGGAACCGGATGTACTCCATGCGTACCTTATCCTGATCGTCTCTTTGGGTAAAAAATGAAATGGCTTTTTCGATATCCCCGTCAAATATCTTACCGAGATATCCCATCTTCGCCGCGAACGCGGAGAGCCTGACGGGAATGGGGATATATTTCTTGATGTTCTCGGAGAACGTAATGACATCATCAACAGCATTGTACTCAAAGACAATGGTGTCGTTAAGATCTATTGCGTTTTGGAAAAGATTCTCGCTGAACTGATGCATCTTGGCTCCTGAGCGTATAAATTCACTTATGATTGATTATACAGGGTTATGCAAGATTTTTCCACATAATATTATGATCAGTTATCTTAAGAACTGTGCAAAAACATGGTTGCCGTAATCTATTCCGAGATCCGACAGTGACAAGCTCCCGCTTCCCTCGTAAACAAGACCCTGCGCCACCAGATCGTCTATTACATCCGAGTACAGACTCCGGACCGACACTCCGAATTTTTTTTCAAAATCATCCGTCCGCACACCTTCCATCATCCGAAGTCCGAGATAGATGGTCTCTTCCATCATCTCATCCTTTGACAGAGTGCTGCTCTCCTCTTTTGCAAAAGGATCGGACAGATATTTTTCAAGACTTGTCGTATTGCGGCTTCTGACATCACCCTGAGGCGATGCAAGACATGAACTCGCGCCAAGCCCCACACCGAGATACGGGACTCTCTTCCAGTATCCGATGTTGTGCCGGCTTTCGAATCCGGGCTTTGAAAAATTAGATATCTCGTAATGCTTGTATCCGCGCTCCTTGAGCATATCGACTGTCATCCAGTACAGACGTCTCTCTGTTTCTTCACCCACTACCGGACCTTCTACATCACCGAACTGCTCGTAAAACGGAGTCCCTTTTTCTATCATCAGACTGTATGCGCTGATATGTTCAGGTTCAAGCCTGCATACTTCGGAAACCGTCTCGGAGAGCATCTGATCGGTCTGCCCCGGTATCGCCGTCATTATATCGACGTTTATGTTCCGAAACCCTACACCTCTTGCATCGATATAACAGGACAGAAAATCGTCAAAAGAATGTATCCTGCCGAGGTACTCAAGCTCCCTTTGATGTATTGACTGAAGCCCGATCGATATCCTGTTAAAGCCGATCTCCCGAAGACCGGGCAGTTTTCCACGCGCGCTGCACGGATTGACTTCTATGGTCATTTCCGTATCCGCTGCCAGAGAGTAGTTCGATCTTATGGCATCGTATATGGACTTGATCTGACTGACATCAAGAATGCTCGGCGTCCCTCCGCCGAAATATACGGTCTCGATCGTCGTCTGCCTGCCCAGTTGCCGCGAATGCCCCTCGATCTCTCTTACAAGCGCATCCACATACAGCTGATACACCTTCTCATCGGCAGGTCCGGAGAGAAAATCACAATAATTGCATTTTTTCGCACAAAAAGGAATGTGTACGTATATTTCCATATCTATATCTCTAATCTTCTTCCAATTTGAGAACGCTCATGAAAGCCTTCTGAGGGATCTCCACGTTACCGATCTGACGCATGCGCTTCTTACCCTCTTTCTGCTTTTCCAGGAGCTTTTTCTTACGCGTTATGTCTCCGCCGTAGCACTTTGCGAGCACATCCTTACGCATGGCCTTTACGGTCTCGCGCGCTATGACTTTACCGCCTACTGCTGCCTGTATTGGTATCTCAAACAGGTGCCTGGGGATCTCGTCTTTTAGTTTTTCGCACATCTTTCTTCCCCGCTCATACGCACTGTCGGCGTGAACGATGAACGAAAGTGCATCAACCTCTTCGCGGTTTACGAGTATATCAAGCTTGACAAGTTTTGACGGCTCATATCCTTTGAGCTCGTAATCGAAGGAGGCGTAACCCTTCGAGCGTGATTTTAGCGCATCAAAAAAGTCATATATGATCTCATTGAGCGGGAGTTCGTATTTAAGAAGAGCTCTTGTCTCCTCGATATATTCCATCGATATGTATCTTCCGCGGCGCTGCTGACACAGCTCCATTATCGGTCCTACAAAGTCCTTGGTCACCATTATCTCCGAAGATACTATCGGCTCCTCCATATGCTCTATCTCCGACGGGTCCGGAAGGTTGGTCGGATTGGTAAGATCTATGACTTCGCCGTTCGTCTTGTAAACTTTGTAGATAACGGACGGAGCGGTAGTCACAAGGTCCAGATTATATTCTCTTTCAAGTCTTTCCTGGATTATCTCAAGATGAAGAAGCCCCAGGAAGCCGCATCTGAAGCCGAATCCGAGAGCCACACTTGTCTCAGGTTCATAGTTGAGCGACGCGTCATTGAGCTGGAGCTTTTCGAGTGCATCACGCAGGTCCGGATACTTCGCACCGTCCGCAGGATACATCCCGCAGAACACCATCGACTGTACTTTTTTATAACCCGGAAGCGCCTCGGAGCACGGATTGTCATCATCCGTTATCGTGTCACCGACCATCGTATCCCTTACATTCTTGATGGATGCGGTAAGATACCCGACCATCCCGGCGGTGAGCTCATCACAGGAAATGAACTGTCCCGCGCCGAATGTACCGACTTCCACGACTTCGGCCACTGCACCGGTCGCCATCATGCGCACCTTTGTGCCCTTTGCCACGTGGCCGTCCATCATCCTGAAGAAGACTATGACACCCTTATACGGATCATAAATAGAATCAAAGATCAGTGCCTTGAGCGGTTTTTTCGCATCCCCCGCCGGTGCGGGTATCTTGTTTACGACAGCCTCAAGAACATCTTCGATCCCGATACCCATCTTGGCCGATATCTTCGGTGCATCCTCAGCCTCAATACCTATCACGTCCTCTATCTCGCTAATGACCCTGTCGGGCTCGGCAGACGGAAGATCTATCTTGTTTATAACGGGAAATACATCCAGATC
>CADCPL010000266.1 GCA_902803305.1 uncultured Lachnospiraceae bacterium | reverse complement strand
TATCATCACGACAAGAAGAGGCGCGCTTTATGTAATGCCTGAGAAAGATGAGATAGAAGAGCTTATCAGATCAAGGCGTTAGAACGACGAGTCCCACTATCCACCCTAAAAATCCCTGTAAACATTACGTTTACAGGGATTTTTGCCGTTTTGAAGGTATCAGTCAAGGTTGACACATTTGCGGTTTATGACAAGGCATACTATGTAGTAAGCTACACCTTCAAGCGCTGTAATGATACTGATGATCAGCATCATGTTTCTGTAAATACGTCCGAAGATTGCATCTACATCAGGGGAGCCCATCATCTGCCAGAATCCTGATCCTATAAATGCGATCTGTGATATGAACTGGTTGATGATATACAAAGCTACGATGCAAAGGACACTTCCGAGGACTTTGTGGTTTTGCCAGAGCTGTCCAATACTGACACTGAAATACATGCACAGTATTCCGGAAATCGGAGTGATAAGGAACACCAATATCATGATAGCAATAAACCCGGGATCCGTAAGGCCCATAACAGCATTTATTTGCGTGAAAGATTCTTTCAGCTCAGCCGGCGTAACATGGGTGGCTTTGATAAAGCCTGCACCTGCTATCAGCAGTGATACGACAGTGAAAAGGTATGAAAGAAACATCCACACGGATCCTGTGATCACTTTTGAGTGAACTATCATATCCGTCTTAACCGGAAGCGTGAAGGTAAGATATCCTTCGGATGTATAAAGGTTCCTGTAATAACGGACCACCAGATAGATCAGTGTAATGATATTTGCAGCTATGATTCCGATGTAAAAAACACCGACGAATGAAAACATGAAAATGCTCATTCCGACCGAATCACCGACAGAATGAATGCCCTGCACGGCGAAAGCGGTAAGTACACCCAGTACGATCAGGACCGCATCCAAAGCGACGGGCACTTTCCAAGTGGCGATAATATCGTGTTTTAACAGTTTTCCTAACATTTGAACACCTCCCTGAACAGACCGTCTACCGATTTGCCCTCATTGCTTCTTATCTCATCCACACCGCAGAAGCGAACGATCTCACCCTGCTTCAGGAATATAACTTCATCAAGGATGTTTTCAACATCGGATATCAGATGCGTGGATATGAGAATGGAAGCTTTCTCATCATAATTGGTTATTATTGTGTTTAAGATATAATCCCTTGCTGCAGGATCCACACCGGCTATCGGCTCATCAAGAATATACAGATCGGCCCTGCGGCTCATGACAAGTATCAGCTGGACTTTTTCGCGTGTTCCTTTTGAGAGGGTGCGAAGGTGTGCGCTCGGATCTATGCCAAGTTTTCCAAGCATGTCATAAGCCCGATCCTGATCAAAGTCCTCGTAAAAATCCATGAAGAAGTCGATCGTCTCCTGCACTGATGCGGCGTTTCCGAGATATGTCGTGTCGGGCAGATAGGATATAACCTTTTTGCTTTCGACACCGACCGGATTACCTTCCACCATGACGCTTCCCGACGTCGGCTGCAGAAGACCGCAGATTATTTTTATAAGTGTTGTTTTACCGCTCCCGTTTGGTCCGAGGAGCCCGATGATGTGTCCGCTCTCAAGTTCAAAGTTCAGATTGTTGAGTGCGGTCAGATTTCCGTATTTCTTTGTAAGAGAGTTAACCTCTAATAATGAACTCATGATTCCTCCTTAATAATTATCTTTTACCAGTTTCAGTACCTCTTCCCTGTCAAGCCCCAGACGTTTCATCTGTTTGATGAACCCGTCTACTCCGACAGAAGCAAGGTTTTTCTTGAGTGATGTGATAACGCTTTCGTCATCCGTTACGTAACGTCCGCTCGTGCGTTCTGTCCGCATCAGTCCCTGCCGCTCCATTTCGCTCAGAGCCCGTTGCATTGTATTCGGATTGACCGCGGCCTCGGATGCGAGCTCTCGTACACTCGGTACCTTGGCTCCGGGAGGCATTGAACCGGATACTATGTCATATTCCAGGTGCTCTATTATCTGAATAAAAATAGGGCGGTCACTATCAAGGTTCCATGACATTTTCGTTCTCCTTTCCCAATCTTTAACTGTACCATTTCAATACTGTACTAGAACACTAATACAGTAGGATAATATTACACCCTCATAATTTTGTCAATGGACATGCGTAAGCACTTGTACTTACGGGCTTTTAATATATAATTATACGTATTGTTGCTATACAGGGAGTTAAGTATGACGTCTGTGAAAACACCGACACAATCAGAGATCCCTTTCAACCCAGAGGAAGCTTCACGCCTGTTTGAGACTCATGGAGCCGGATCGACAAGGGAAGAGGATGCGTTCCATAACATAGGCTTGAATATTGTCAGCCGGATATCCAAGTCGATGACGTATCAGAACACATTCGGACTGAACATTCTTACGATCGTTGTTTGAAAACGCGAAAAAAAATGAAGGAGGAAATCCCGTGAATTCTTTTCTGCCATATGTAGTGATAATAATGCTTCTCATAGTGGCGCTCGGCTTCTTTAACGAGCGCAGGACAAAACTTACCTATGAGATCGCGCTCATGCTTTTTTCTATAGTGATAGGAGGTGTGGTGCTTGGAATTCACCTGATCACAAAGGATCAGGATACCAGCCTGATCGTCAGGGATGTCCTCGATTTTGACCTTGAAGATTATCTGATGAAAGGCGTTTTGTGTTACATGCTTTTCGCAGGTTCATGCCATATGAGGCTCAAGGACTTCAAAAGACAGAAGCGTCAGATAACCGTACTGTCTATTTTTGCAACGCTTCTGGGAGCGGTATTTTATGGCGGGATTTTCTATCTTGTTTCTTTGGGATTGAAGCTCGGATTGTCGCTTCCGGTATGTCTGATGTTTGGCAGCATCGTTTCTCCGACGGATCCCATAGCGGCCACGAGCATATTGAATAAATTCAACCTTCCGGAGGATATCAGTTTTCTGATCGAGAGTGAATCGCTTTTAAATGATGGTGTCGGAGTTGCGCTTTTTGTCTGTTTTTCAGGGATTGTAAGAGCATCCGGCAGCGCGAACTTTTTTGTTGTTTTCTTCAGGGAACTGTTCGGAGCGGTTGTCGTCGGCGTGGCAGTAACTATGCTGTGCTTCTACATTTTTTACAAGACTCAGGACTCGGCCAGACAGATATTTGTTAGCATATTGGCGGTATCCTCGGCGTATCTTCTCTGCGAGATATTTGATTTTTCCGGAGCTATTGCATCCGTTGTCTGCGGAGTATTGTTCTCAACATTAATAAAACGCTTCGCGAAAGCAGGCAAGGAGTGGCAGCTGGAAGAGTATGATACTTTCTGGAATATAGCGGACAATCTTCTTAATTCTGTTTTATATGTGATCCTCGGATTGACATTTATCGGTATTTTAAGGACGCCCGATGTTATACTCGTATCTGCGGGAGCGATAGTGTGCAATCTGATCGGACGCGCGGCAAGTGTCGGGGCATGTACATTCTTTATGGGCCCGATCCCGTCAGGGTTTAATAAGAAGAATTTCATTAACCTCATGACATGGGGAGGACTTCGCGGAGCACTTTGCATAGCGCTTGCGATGAGCACAAAATCCATGATTCCGGATGAAACGTACAGGATCATCCTGGGAGGTACATACGCAATCGTTGCATTTACCACAATAGTGCAGGGTTTGACAATGCCGGCGGTTTATCGAAAAATAAATAAATCAAAGCTTTGACGTGGTATACTTTATCTGATATAATAAACCGCGGTCCATTTGGGACTGGCTTTGTCTGTATGTTTTGTACGGCTATAGCCAAGCGGTAAGGCACAGGATTTTGATTCCTGCATTCGCTGGTTCAAATCCAGCTAGCCGTGTCAGTTTTGTATTAATGGGATACTAGCTCAGTTGGTAGAGCACCTGACTTTTAATCAGGTTGTCGGGGGTTCGAATCCCCCGTGTCTCATTCTAAAGCCAGTAAAATCAAGGGTTACAGGCCACGCATTTTGACGAGTCATTCAAAATGTCATTCAAATCATTCAAATAACGTTAAATCTTAACTATTATTATGAAAGGGGAAATTCCTCAGCCTGTAATAGAAGAGCAGATCGAATGATCTGCTCTTCTTTTTGTTAGTTATAGTTATAAAGTACATAATTCTTTGGTCTGTCTGTATATTTATAGATGTTATAGTGGTAAAATAATGATCACATTATATGATTGTATTAAGGAGCGCTTATGGAAATATCGGTAAACTGTTCTCATAGAGCGTTATCCCGTACG
>CADCPL010000265.1 GCA_902803305.1 uncultured Lachnospiraceae bacterium | reverse complement strand
TACTGTTGCAGCTGTATCATCTTCAATGACTACAACTTCATCGCCTGAATCTTCGGCTGCCCACACAGTGGCGGGTACGTTCATACCGCCGAGGATCAGCGCAAGGATAAGTAATGCAGAAGCGAACTTCTCACTAAAACTAAATAAACGTTTCATGGAATTGTTCTCCTTTCGGGTTTTATATGTTGACAGATATTATATCATATTTTCCGCGTCTTTTGGATCCAGAGGACGGCCCCAGATGAAGCCCTGGATATAGTCGCAGCCTATGCTTTGAAGTATTTCCAGCTGTTCGTTTTCCTCGACACCCTCGGCCACGACTTCAAAGTCCATAACATGCGCCAGTGATATGATGGCTTCGACGTATTTTTCAGATGTGGCATTTTCACACATCTTATCGATAAAAGATTTGTCTATCTTAAGCGTATCCGACGGGAAGCTGTTCAGATAACTCAGAGAAGAATAACCGGTTCCGAAATCATCTATTGCGATCCGTATGCCCATGTCCTTAAGTTCGTTTAATATCCGGGATGCCTTTTCCGCAGATTCTATCAGTATGGATTCCGTGACCTCGATCTCAAGCTTTTCGGCGGGAATGTCGTTCTCGGACAGAAGAGTGCGGATCTCCTCGATATAATCACTTTTCATCATGTGTTTTACCGATACGTTGATGCTGAGTATGATATCCGCATCGGTTCTTTTAAGGATCTCGCCGAAGAATGATGCGGCCTTTTTATACACGGAAAGATCGAGTGCATCGATCAGCCCGAGCCTTTCGGCGGCCGGAATAAAATCAGCCGGGCTTATGAGAGAGCTGTCCTCGTCCCTCATGCGGGCAAGAACCTCAAATCCGCGAAGCTTGTGAGACATGTCATACTGGGGTTGAAGATTGAAGAAGACGGTGTCATTTTCAAGAGCTTCACGCACCCTGTTGTCTATGGCGAGATGATCCTTAGCCTTCATTTCGGATGCAAATCGCAGTATATGTTCACCTGTGTTGATGCGCTTGACCTCTTTCATCGCTGCGACCGAAGAGTTGATAAGCGAATCCCGCTCGGAGGAATCCGTCGGGAAGAACGAATATCCGAAACTTGCGTTTAAGAAAAAAACATATCCGTCAATGTTTATCTTTTCGGTAATTGCAGCTTCATATTTTCTTATGGTGTTCAAAACATCTTCCTCTGACCGGTAATTGCGGACGACCAGAGAGAATTCGTCGCCGTTTATGCGTGAGACAAAATCAAGCGTTCCCGAAAGGCTTTTGTCAGCAATCTCTTTCATACGCGTGGCAATACAGACCAGAACCTTGTTGCCCATGTCAAAGCCCATCGTATCGTTAATGCTCTTGAAATCATTAATATCTATTGTAACTGCGGCAAACGGTATGTTTTGTCTGATCAGCTTGTTCAGGAGTTCAGTACCGGCAAACCCGTTCGGTATTTTCGTCAGAGGATCGGTTGTTGCCTGCTCACGCATTCTCAGCTGATATTCTTCGCGCTTTTTGATATTGCTGTAGATGACTATAACGGCAATAAGCGTAAGTATATCAATGAGCAGTCCGGGAAAACTTGTATAGTTTTTGCGGACCAGTATGCCCATCAGGATCATCGGTATATGGAATGTCATGATAATGACAGATGTTATAAATCCGAGTTTTCCGCAGAAAATAACAAGGAAGATTATGCACAGATTGGAAAAAGAAGAAAAGGTCCCTGCAAATGTGTAGATCGGAACAGGGGTATGGCCTATGATCATTTCTTTCTGCGAACCTGCAGTCAGGCTCACGGTCATAGCAGCAGCAAAATACAGAAGAAGCAATAAAATATATACGCCTTTGGGAGATTGTCTTCGTACTTCGAGACTCTCAAGCGTCTTTTCCAGTATCCTGGTTTCTTCAATACTGTTTTTCTTATTATTCATATGCCTGTCCTTCTCAGGACTCCCCGCACATATTATAGCACGTCAAATTGAAAAGAACGTCTTTTTTTGCTAAAATATTGTACAAATTCACATAAAAAAGGAGATGGAAAATGGCTGATAATTCTTATTGGGCAGCACTTCTTTCGGGATGTGAGCCGGACTGCGAACCGGAACACGATCGCTTTGAAGAGAGCAGCGACCGGGCAACGCTTGTAAAAGAGTTAGAGGTTGATGCGGATAAGCTTACGTCGGTGCTTGCGCGTGCCGGTTGTGATGCTCCTGCATATTTTACGGCAGCGTTTTCGCTTCTGGCTTCACTCTTTACCGGAATGAAGGATGTACTGTTTGCAACAGGCGGAGACCGGGTTTTTCCGTTTCATTTAAGCCTTTCCGATACGATGACGGTTGATGAACTCTTGACACAGACCGGGTCACAGCTTACGGACAGCGAAAAAGAATCCGGAAAGTCTTTTTTGCAGCTGACGGATGATTTCGGTATAAGGCCCACACTTGCATTCGGCTATATAAGCGAAGGAGCGCAGGGCGTCAAGCTGTTTGAAGGGCAGGCTCCCGAGTCTTCCGTGCGCTTGTTCCTGGAAAAGAAAAGCGACGGTTCATACCGCGTTACGATAGATCACAAAACAGGCTTTTACAGCAGCGAGTATGCCGCAAGTCTTGCAGATACATATGTCATGATCGCCGGAGAACTTCTCTCCAAGACACAGATAAGTCAGATAGAATATGTTTCAAGTGATTCATGTGATCACATGGATGAGTTTAACAAAACCGAGGTGCCCAGAAAGCGCGAGAATGTTGTGGCGGCCCTTCGAAGGTGTGCAAAAGATACAGCTGATGCACCTGCGGTCGTTGCCGGCGGAAAGACCTATACGTATGATCAGATCGACAGATTGACCGATGCTGTTGCAGCATACCTTAATAAGCAGGGAATAGGAAAGGGCAGTGTTGTTTCGGTTCTGATACCGAGAAACGAGTTCATGGCTATCGCTTCATTTGGTGTACTGAAATCAGGTGCGGCTTATCAGCCTCTCGATCCCAACTATCCTGAGGCAAGGCTGGCCTTCATGACGGAAGATGCAAACGCATCATTTGTCATAGCAGACAGAGCGCTCAGGGATAAGCTGACCGAGTGGAAGGGCCCGGTTCTGTTTACCGATCAGATATTTGGTCTTCCCGAGGCGGGTCCTCTTGATATTGAAATCCTGCCGGACGATCTTGTAGTGCTTCTGTATACCTCCGGAACGACCGGAAAACCCAAAGGTGTCATGGTTAAGCACAGCAATGTATCCGAACTCGCCGAGTGGACACAGGGGTACTTTGGTATGAAAGCCGGCTGTCGCAATCTGGCATATGCAAGCTACGGCTTTGATGCGCACATGCTTGATCTCTATCCTGCGCTCACATGCGGAGGATGTCTGTATATAATTCCCGATGAGCTTCGTCTCGATCTCGGAGCGATAATCGAATTCATTAACGATAACAAGATTGCTTTTGCCGTTATGACAACGCAGGTCTGCAGACAGTTTGCGCTCGCATACGAGGGCGGGAGCCTGAAGGATCTTATGGCGGGCGGAGAAGCACTTGTTCCCGTGGATCCTGATAAGCTTCACGTAAGACTCCACAATGCATACGGTCCTTCGGAGTGTACCGTGCTGGCATCGATGCAGACGGTTGATAAGATCTATCACCGTGTACCCATCGGTAAGGCACTCGAAAACGTTAAGCTGTACGTGGTTGACGAGCATCTTCGCAGACTTCCCGTTTTCGCTCCCGGAGAGCTTCTTATTTCGGGACCCAGAGTTGTTGCGGGATATCTGAACCTTCCCGAGAAGACCGCGGCATGCTTCATAGATAATCCGTTTTCAAGCGAAGAAGGGTATGGCAGAGCTTACCGTACCGGTGACGTTGTTCGCATGCTGGCTGACGGTGCTTATGATTTTATCGGGCGAAACGACAGTCAGGTCAAGGTCCGCGGATTCCGTATAGAGCTTTCCGAAGTTGAATCGGTGATACGTGAGTATCCCGGCATCACCGATGCGACCGTACAGGCATTTGCCGATGAGAATACCGGCATGAAATATCTGGCGGCCTATGTTGTTTCAAACGAAACGGTGAACGTTGATTCGCTGAATGAATTTATAAAAGAGAGAAAGCCGCCGTACCTTGTTCCCTCGGTTACGATGCAGCTTGATGCGATCCCGCTTACGCAGAATCAGAAGGTTGACAAGCGCGCGCTTCCTCTTCCCGAACGTAAGGAAGCAGATCACGAAAAACCGGCCAACAAGGCTGAGGAGACTGCTTTTGCGTGCGCCGTGGAAGCACTCGGACACTCTGATCTCGGCGTAAATACGGATCTTGAATACGCCGGACTTTCCTCGATCGGAGCTATGAGGCTTACCGTTCTGCTGTCGAAGGCGTTTAACAGGACTGTCAGGTTCAGTGAGATGAAGGCACTGCATACGGTAAGAGATATCGCCGAGTTCTTCAGTTCCTCGGTGCAGGAGCAGGCCTATGCGATCCAAAAGAGTTATCCGCTTTCAAGCGTACAGCAGGGCATTTATGTCGAGTGTATCGCCAAGCCCGGTTCCACGGCCTATAACCTTCCGGTGCTCCTGCAGCTCGATCCGTCAGTGGATCTTGCCAAGCTTAAGGACGCCATAAGGGCTGTTATCGATGCACACCCGTACCTTCATGCAAGACTTGGTGTATCTGCGAGCGGAGAAGTAACGGCGATACGTGATGACAAAGCGGAAATAGAGATAGAAGAGATCGAAAAGAAAAATATGCGCAACGGATTTACGGAACTCATCCATTCGTTCAGGGTGACCGCCGAGCCGCTTACAAGGATATCTCTGATACATGACGAACCATCGTCTTATCTGTTCTTTGATATACATCACCTGATCTTCGACGGTGAATCCCTCGGGGTATTCATGAGAGATCTTGAAGATGCATATAACGGAAAAACACTTGCGAAGGAAACCTTTACAGGATATGAGGCCGCACTTGATGAACAGCATCGCCGCCTCAGTCCCGCTTATGAAGAAGCCAGGGCATACTATGAGAAGCTGCTTCAGGGCGTAGATACCGACTGCGTTCCGGTGCGTGACAGGAATGAAGCGGTTATAGAGACAGGACTTTTATCCGTTGATATTAAGGTTGATAGGGGTGAGATCGAAAAGTTCCTCGCCGAAGGAAAGACGACCGCCAATGCGCTGTGGAATTCGGCATTCGGACTTATGATCGCGAAGTACTTAAATCGCGCCGACAGTGTATATACGACCGTATACAACGGAAGAAACGATACGAGGCTTACGGAATCAGTCGGCATGTTCGTTCATACGCTCCCGGTTGTCTGCAATCCGCAGCCCGGCGAGTTCGGAAAAGATTTTGTCTTTCGTATGGGACGGCAGCTTGGTGACAGTATGTCGAACGACATATATTCGTTCGCGGAGATCTCACATAATTTCGGCGTTCGTTCGGATCTGCTGTTCGTATACGAAGGATCTATCGGTACGAGCTATACGGTGGGAGGCAAGCCGGCCAAGCCGATCACGCTTCAGCAGCAGATGGCATCAAAGGCAGCGCTGACATTCTATGTTTACGATACCGAAAGCGGGTTCAGGATCGAATGCGAATATGAGACGGAACACTACGAGGAATGGAATATCCTCTCGATGCTCGGCAGCATGGAAGTTCTGATGAAGGCTCTTGTTAAGAATGAAAAGATAGATGATATATCACTTCTTACGAAGGAGATGAAAGAGAGCCTTAATGAATTTAACCGTACCGAGCATGAGGTTGAAGATACGGATATCGTGACACTCTTTAAGAGAAGAGCAGCCGAGTATCCTGACCGCACGGCAGTCATTTTCAAGGATAAACACCTGACTTACAGGGAAGTTGATGATCTTTCCGACAGGATAGCAGCCTATGCGTCCGGGCTCGGGCTCGGGCCAGAGGATGTCGTGTCCATTCTGATACCTCGTAATGAATACATGGTCATCACCGTTCTCGGTGTACTGAAATCCGGTGCGGCATATCAGCCTCTCGATCCCGGATATCCGCCGGAAAGACTGAAGTACATGACGGAAGATGCGTCGGCCAAAATGCTCATTGCAGATGAAAGCCTGACACATCTGCTCCCCGATCTGAACGCTCCGACGTTGCTGCTTAAGGACATCGGATCGCTTCCGAAGGGCGCTCCGGCTGAAAAGGAATATCCTTCTGACAGACTGTTCATCCTTCTCTATACATCCGGAACGACGGGTAAGCCGAAGGGTGTCATGCTTACGCACAGGAACCTCGTCAATTTCTGTGACTGGTACAGACGTCACTATGATCTGACGCAGGAGTCGGTAGTAGCCGCATATGCGAGCTTCGGTTTTGATGCGGATATGATGGATCTGTATCCTGCGCTTACTACCGGGGCAGCGGTATGTATTGTTCCGGAAGAGATGAGACTCGATCTTCAGATAATGAACCGCTACTTTGAAGACAACGGCGTAACTCACTCCTTCATGACAACACAGATAGGGCGCATGTTCGCAACTCAGATAGAAACGACGAGTCTTAAGCATCTGTCGGCGGGAGGAGAAAAGCTTGTTCCGCTTAAGCCGCCCAAGGGATTTTCATTCACCAACGGATACGGTCCGACGGAGTGTACCATCTTTACAACGACATACCTTGTCGATAAGCTGTATGACCGTGTTCCCATCGGTTCCCCGCTGTCAAATTACAAGCTGTACGTCGTTGACGGCTCGGGACATGAACTGCCTGCAGGTGCGATGGGCGAACTCTGGATCGCAGGTCGCGGCGTCGGCAGAGGATATCTTAATCTGCCCGAAAAGACCGAGCAGGTGTTTATTCCGAATCCTTTCTGCAGTGATCCCGGATTTGACAGGGTGTTCAGGACCGGAGATATAGTAAGGCGCCTCGGAGACGGCGGGATAGATTTCATCGGCAGGAATGACGGTCAGGTAAAAGTCAGGGGATTCCGTATCGAACTTGCGGAAGTAGAAGGTGTCATACGCGAGTTTGAAGGTATCAGTGATGTTACCGTACAGGCATTTGATGATGAGACATCGGGCGGAAAATACATAGCTGCTTATGTGGTATCGGACAGCGAGATC
>CADCPL010000264.1 GCA_902803305.1 uncultured Lachnospiraceae bacterium | reverse complement strand
GTCCTCATGATGACACTGTCTACGGTCATGGAACAGATAAGCAACATCCGAAAAATGCAGAAGATGATCAAGACCCTTGATGAGATGTGGGTATTTGATCCGATGACTCACGTATATAATCGTGCCGGATTCTTCAAGTTCTCGGAGAAGATGACAATTGAGGCAAGAGCTGCGCGTGAGAACATGTTCTTTATCTTTCTTGATCTTGACGGTCTCAAGAAAGTAAATGACAGTCTGGGACACGAGACCGGTGACAGGATGATATGCGATATGGCCGATGTCCTTCGGAAGACGAGAAATAAGGAAGAACTCCTCATGAGATACGGCGGTGATGAGTTTGTCGTATTCGGAAAAGGTAAGTCTGCGATGGACGTTGAAGATGATATAGAGCGTATACGAAAGGCGATGGAGGAACTGTCACAGAGCGGGACGAGACCTTATGTGCTCGATGCGAGCATAGGCTACAACATGGTCCCTTATGATAATGAGAGACCGCTGAGCGCGTTGATAGAGCTTGCGGATCAGGAAATGTACAAGGAAAAAAGAGAAAAACATAAGAGGTGAGCGATCACCTCTTTTTTGGTTCTATGCTTCCTCCGTTTGAGAGATCCTTGCCGTCAAGAAGCAGCAGCTTTTCGGCAAGAAGCCTTGAAAAGCCTGCCGACAGGGTGCACATTATGATAAGATCTTCGGTATCTTTTGCCGATTCATCCGGTATTTCCTTGTGATCAAGTATCGGCCCTGCGATAAGCCGTATCTGGTTGAGGAAAAACTGCTTTGTGGTCTTATGCTTTTCCGCGTATCTGCTGTATATCCGCTCAACCTCATCGACCGGTATGTTCATAGGGATGATGGTGGATACGACCGCAATGGGAAGTATCTGCTTCATCGTACATATCATGACAAGATATGCGATATGCTCCCTGTAATACTTTTTCTTCACGGGTTCGGGCATGATCTTTGTACGGACGTAATTGTTTATCGTGGCAGCAGTGATTATCTGCTCGTCCTTGATCTCGGGAGGCAGGTAATCGAGGTATTCTTTCAGAAGGATTATCACCTGCTCCATGTACAGACCGATATCGGGTATGTCGGTCCATGAAGGAAGTTCGAATTCTTCGAGGTATTTTTCCCAGCGGCGCAGCTTGCCGGCTACAAGAGGCTTATCGAAATTCATAGCATTCTCCTTACGCGTTCTGTCAGTCGCGCGATAATATGTTGATCACATTATATCATTCAAGTATCTAGATTTCATCACTTATTTTCTATTGACATAGTATCGCTCACTTGGTAATCTAATATTGTATATCAGATGAATTTTTGCATTTGTATTTAAGGAGGATATATGAGCGATTATGTTATCATGTCGGATACCGGCTGCGATATAGATTTTGCCACACTTCGCGAATGGGGAGTGGGATTTCGCGGATTGACTTTCCGCTTTGAGGATGGCATAGAACATGACGAAGGCGAGATGGAAAAGAGCGAATTCTATGCCAAGATGCGCGCCGGTGCGGTAAGCAAGACGAGCGCCGTTAATTCCGAGACCTTTAAGGAAATGTTCGAGGAAGCCCTCAGGGAAGGAAAGGATATACTGTATCTCGGATTTTCTTCGGGTATCTCGGCAACATCAAATTCGGCGATGATGGCGGCAAAAGAACTTCGCGAAGCTTATCCCGAAAGAAAGCTGATCACGATAGATACACTGGCAGCATCGGCCGGTCAGGGCCTTATATTGTATCTGGCCGTGGAAAAGAAGAAAGCCGGAGCGGATATAGAAGAGAATGCGAAGTATGTTCAGGAAATCCTGTTCAAAGTGGCACATTGGTTTACCGTTGAGGATCTCGTATATCTGAAACGCGGCGGAAGAGTAAGTGCTGCTGCGGCTTTTGCGAGCGGAGTGCTCGGTATCAAGCCGGTCCTTCATGTTGATAACGAGGGATGCCTTATCAATATGATGAAAGTAAGAGGCAGGACTCAGTCTCTTAAAGCTATTGCCAAAAAATACATGGAAACGGCTCAGGATCCGCAGAACGGGATATACTTCATATCTCACGGAGACAGCCTTGAAGATGCCAAAGAGCTTGAGAAGATGATCATGGCTGAGGGCGGCAACTCATGTGCGCTCATCACGCAGATCGGTATGGTAATAGGATCTCATGCGGGTCCCGGAACCATCGCGTTATTCTTCCTGGCAAGCGAAAGATAATGAATGATCCGGCTTATTCCGGAAGATCGTCTTTGGGAGTTATGGAGAAGAACCATCTTGCCATGAATATCGCAGGGAAGACCGCAAGGATGTAAGACAGCGGCTGTGATTCCATCACACCGTCAAGTCCGCGGAAATACGGCAGGATCATAAGAAGAGGAATGAAGAGTAGCCCCCCGCGCAGTGCTGATAAGACTGCGGCGGGGATTTTTTTGCCGCTCGACTGCATCAGCATTTCGGTGACCATGACTATGGGAAGAAAGATCTGTGCGACGCATTGAAGTCTCAGGGCACGGGTGCCGATCGATATGACTTCGGGATCGTTTCGGAATATCTGAATGAGCTTGCCTGAAAAGATCATCGCAAATAATGTAAGTACCGCGAGCACGATGAGCGAAAGGATGAGGGTGAATCTGTATGCTTCACGCTGACGTCTGAATTTTCCCGCCCCGTAATTAAATGCGCAGACAGGCTGGAACCCCTGCCCAATGCCGAGCGCTATGGCGAACAGGAAGAAGGCGACTCTCGTGACTATCGTCATTGCGGACACACCGGCATCGCCGGCATACTCTGCAGCTTTAAAATTGACCAGTATCGTGGCTAAACTGCCGAGTCCCTGACGCAAAAGAGAGGGAAATCCGAGTTCGATTATCTCAAGAGGAAGGCGCTCGGCAAATGATATATTTGCGGGCGTCAGCTTTGTCTGGGTCCTGCCTGAGAGGAACATGTACAAAAGTATGGAAAAACCGATCACCTGAGAAATGGCCGTTGACAGGCCGGCACCGGCTATTCCCATGTTCATGCCGAATATGAACAGTGCATCGCCGCCGATGTTCAATATCCCGCCCGAGAGAAGGCCTATCATACCGAGCTTTGCACGCCCTTCATACCTGAGCATGTTATTGAGTGTAAAGCTTGATGAACAAAACGGGGCGACGATCATTATGTATTTAAGATATGCCCTGGCATAAGGTGCTATGGTTTCGGTGCTTCCGAGCATCATGATCAGCCTGTCCTCGAATATGAATCCCAGAACTGCTACGATGATCCCGCACAGAAAAGATGCAAAGAATCCGGTGGAAGCGACGAGGCTTGCGTTTTTTGCCTCTTTGGCGCCGAGCTTTCTCGACAGAAGGCTTCCTGCGCCCTGACCGAACAGAAACCCGAAGGCCTGCAGTATCGACATAAATCCGAACACTACTCCGACCGCGCCGCTGGCGGATGTTCCGAGGGTACCGACAAAAGCGGTGTCAACAAGGTTGTATATAGTTGTTGCCATCATGCTCAGTATTGTCGGGATCGCAAGCTGAAGTACCAGTTTCGTGACCGGCACCTGCGTCATCTTATTGTATTGAAGCATTGCGCTGTCCATTTGATCGCTCATAGCAGTGATTATAGCACACATGTAATATGTGTGCGCAATAAGGTAAAATGGTGTATAATGGCGTTTATGAATTCCACGCTGTGTTATATCCGTAACGAGAATAACGAATGGCTCCTGCTGCATCGTACGAAAAAAGAAAATGATCTCAACGAGGGAAAGTGGATAGGAGTCGGCGGTAAGTTTGAAGAAGGTGAGACCGCAGAGCAGTGTGTTCTGCGTGAAGTGTATGAGGAGACCGGTCTTACACTTACGGATTACCGCCTTCACGGAGTGATAAAGTTCATATCCGATAAATGGGAAAATGAAGATATGTACCTGTACTCGGCGTGGAAGTATCATGGCACATGCAAAAAAGAGTGTGATGAAGGCCGGCTTTCGTGGATCCCGGCGGATAAAGTACTTGATCTTCCTACATGGGAAGGAGACAGATTTTTTCTTAAGCCGCTCCTTGAAGGAAGAGAAAAGATCGACATGCTCGTAGAGTATGAGGGAGATAAGCTTGTCAGATGTGAGGATCTGGCAACAAAGCTTGAGACGATAAAGTCATCCGTTCTGTCATGCCCGCACGGCTTTTCAACAAGAGCGGGTGGAGTGAGCGAAGGGGATTACGGATCGCTCAACCTCGGGATGAACCGGGGGGATGAGGCCGCAAGAGTTATCGAAAACTGGAACAGGTTCCTCGGCAGCGCGGGGATCGATCAAAGAACATTCGTATGCGGACAGCAGGTCCATGGAAATAAAGTGCATATCGCGGACGAGAAGGATCTTCGGCCTGCCTACGGCAAAGGAGAGATGAATGTATGCGACGGTTATGTAACGAACCGCCCGAATGTACCTCTTGCGATCTTTACCGCAGACTGCGTTCCGCTCCTTATGGAGGATGAAAGGACAGGAGCTGTCGGTGCCGTACATTGCGGATGGAGAAGCACCGTGGCTGACATAGAAAAGAACGCCGTGGATGCTTTTATAAGCCTTGGCTCGCAGCCCGCTGATATACATGCTGCCATAGGTCCCGCAATAGATAAATGCTGTTTTGAGGTAGGACCTGAGGTGGTGGAAGCGGTAAATGACCTGATAGGGGAATGCGCGCCGTCTTTTTATGATAAAAGGGGAGATAAGTTCATGCTCGATCTTCGGGGTGTTGTAAGACAGAGGCTTATAATGCTCGGTGTGCCCAAGGCCAATATTGATACGGTCGGAGAGTGCACAATGTGTCATCCGCGGAAATATTTTTCACACAGGTACTCAAACGGCAGCAGAGGTAGCCTTGCCTGCGTGATAATGAGAAGATAAATGAAAGGATATTGTGATGGCTTGTAGAACTGTTACGGATTTTCTTAAGAATGCCGCGAAAGAGTGTCCGGATAAGTGCGCATATTTTGATGAGTCAATAAAACTGACATACGGCCGGCTTGACATTATCGCAAGAAGCATAGCGACAAGACTTATACGGGAACTTCAGGTATCGAACCGTCCCGTTGCCGTATATATGGACAGATCACCTATGGCGATCGCGGCTTTTTTCGGTACCATGTACTCGGGCAATTTCTATTCGCCGATAGATACGGGTATGCCTGACTACCGTCTGCAGCTTGTGATGGAAAATCTCAAGCCTGTCGGGATCATAACGGATATCTCGCATTATGATGTCGCAAAGACATACTGCAATCACGTGTTTCTTATCGAAGAATTTGCCACGGACCAGATAGACGATGAGCTTATTGAAGACAGACTGTCAAAAGTCCTTGATACCGATCCGGTCTATGTTCTGTATACTTCCGGTTCTACAGGTGTACCGAAAGGAGTTGTGGTAGGACACGCATCCCTCATAGATTACATGGATGAGTTTTGTAGTGCGGTCCCGATAGGACATGAGGACATAGTTGCCAGCCAGGCACCGTTTTATTTTGATGCATCACTTATCGACATATACTGTACCATCCACGAAAAAGCAACGATGGGCATAGTCCCGCTTCCTTACTTTTCCGTGCCGCTAAAGCTCCTTCAGTATCTGGAAGAGCATAAGATAACATTCATACGCTGGGTGCCGTCTGCACTCAAGATGATATCAACATTTAAAGGATTTAAAACGCTAAAGCCTTCGGCGCTTCGAACGGTCGTATTCGGAGCGGAAGCAATGCCGGTCAAGTGTTATAACTATTGGTTCGAAAACCTGCCGGATGTAACGTTCATACAGATCTACGGCCCAACCGAGATAACCGGTGTATGTACGTACTATTACTGCAAAAGAAAGTATGATGAGTCGGAGACGATCCCGATCGGAACGCAGTTTCATAATTCGGCGGTGTTCCTGCTCGATGAGGATAACAAGCTCATCAAGAGAAAGGATGCAGCGGGCGAGATATGCGTAAGAGGAACATGTCTTGCACTCGGTTATTATAATTCTCCCGAAAAGACAGCAGAGGTATTCGTGCAGAATCCGCTCAATCCGTACTTCCCCGAGAGGATATACCGCACGGGTGATCTGGCAAAGTATAACGAAGACGGTGATCTGGTGTTCATCAGCCGTAAGGATTATCAGATAAAGCACATGGGACACAGGATCGAGCTTGGAGAGATCGAAGCCACGGCGTCGTTTTTGCCCGGTGTCAGGAATGCACTTTGCGTTCATGACAAAGATAAAGATAAGATAATCATGTTCTATGAGTCTGATGAGTATGATGATGTAAAACTGCTTGAAGAACTTAAAAAGAGACTCGTCAGATACATGGTTCCCAATGAGGTTCGAAGACTTGAAGCGATGCCGGTACTTCGTAACGGCAAAGCCGACAGGATGAAACTAAAAGAATATATCAAGGAGATGTGATATGGAAGAGTTAAAAGAGATACTGACCGGTATCCATCCGGAAGTGGATTATGAAACCGAGACAGGTCTGATCGACAGGAGGATATTTGATTCCTTTGATGTGATCACGCTTGTCGGTGAACTCATGGATACCTTTGATATTGAGATCACTGCGGAGCAGATGGTTCCCGAGAACTTTAACTCCATGCAGGACATTTGGAATCTTGTTGAAAGGCTCATGGACGAGTAATGTCGCTTATTTCCGTTCAATTTTTATTCTTCACTCTTGCGGTGCTGGTACTGTACTATATCATTCCGTCAAGGTTCAGATGGATCGTACTGCTGATCGCAAGCTTTGTTTTTTACTGGTTTGCCGGTCCGGGGTATCTCATATATATCCTGATCAATTCGGCATGTGCGTATTTTGCCGCATACATGATGGACAGGCTTGCCGGAGCAAGAGACGGATATATTGCGGAAAAAGGAAAAGAACTCGGCAGGGAAGAAAAGAAGGCATACAAAGCCGGTATCAAGAAAAAACAGAAGCGGTTCCTGCTGCTTGCGGTACTTGTAAATGTCGGGATACTTGCTACGTTTAAGTATCTTGATATCGGAGTTGCATATTTTAATTATTTCAGACTGACGCTTACCGGAAATGTAAATCTGGTTCCGCAGCCGTCGCTCATACTTCCGCTCGGAATGTCGTTTTACACGTTTCAGAGCATCGGGTATGTTATCGACGTATACTACGGCAGGGTCAAACCGGAAAAAAACTATCTGCGATTCCTGTTGTTCATAAGCTTCTTCCCGCAGCTCGTACAGGGCCCGATATCAAGATTTGCGGATCTTCAGAAAGAACTGTTTGCAGGCAGGAATTTTGACATAATGGGATTTTCATCCGGGCTTTACCGTATATGCTGGGGACTGTTCAAGAAACTCATCATTGCGGACAGGCTGTCGGCATATGTGGCTTCGTGCGTGTCTTTCAGGGAAATATACAAGGGACCGTACCTTCTGCTTTGCATATTCTTTTATGCCTTCCAGATATACGGGGATTTTTCCGGTGGTATCGATGTAGCGGTAGGGGTGTCGCAGCTGTTTGGAATAAAGCTCGCGGAGAACTTTTACAGACCGTTCTTCTCCAAGAGGATCTCCGAGTACTGGACCAGATGGCACATCACACTCGGTACATGGTTCAGGGACTATGTGTTTTATCCGCTCTCGGTGAACAAGAGCATACTCCGGTTCGGGAAATGGTGCAGGATGCATATCGGAGAGGGAATAGGGAAGCGTGTTCCGATCTATCTGCCCATGATAGCCGTGTGGGCTCTTACGGGCATGTGGCACGGATATGAGAGCAAGTATCTCGTCTGGGG
>CADCPL010000263.1 GCA_902803305.1 uncultured Lachnospiraceae bacterium | reverse complement strand
TCTAATGATGGAAGAACTGTAATGATAGCTATGGAAATGCTGCAAAATGAAACCTACATCGGAATTGCTTGAAAAATCAAGGTTTCCGATGAAGGTTTACAGCGCAGACGGAGGGTTTCGAACCCTCGCTATAAAATCCTGCAATCCTAGTAAAGAAAGGAGGTTGCGAGCATTCTCCGGTCTGTTTGGACCAAGTCTGGACCAAAACCCATCTTAATCCCTTTAACCATCTGCCATATCCGGTTAAAAATGTGGCTACATATATGCTATAATTATTTAGCATGGATATGGAGGATATATGATGATGAATGCCGGTATGCCTAAAGATGGGAAGGAATATAATATCCGTCACTTCGGAATGACGATCATGATGGTAGTACTTCTTATAGCTGCCTTTGCTGCGAGCATATTTGTCAGTTCCGTTTTGTTCAACCGTTCCACCCGGGAATACAGACAGGAAATCCTGAATAAATCCGCAAAACTCGCCGCGGAACATATAGATGCTGACAAAATAAACTATTGGCTTGAAAACGGGGCCGATGATTCATACATTGAAACCGCAAATATGCTTCAGAGCATCTGTAACAATACTCCGTATGTTCAATACCTGTATGTGTATCAGATAAGGCAGGACGGGTGTCATGTCGTATTTGATTTTGAAACAAATGCGGATGAACTGGATCGGTATGATGAGATACCTGAAGTATCAACAGACGGTATCGGAGAGACGGTTGAATTTGAAGAAAGCTTTTATGATCTGATCCCGACACTCCTTGAGGGCGGACAGATCGATATCATAGAGAGTAAAGGCGAATATGGATGGCTGCTTACGAAATATGAGCCGATCTTTGATTCGACGGGAAACTGTGTTGCATATGTAGGTGTGGACCTTTCCATGCTCGGGGTCAAAGACTATAATCAGACTTTCCTGAAATGGATGGTGGCAATTTCTGCGCTGTTTCTTCTGGTCCTTATCCTTGCGGGCTATCAGTACTTTATTTCTGCAAGAAAAGCCTACGAATACAATGAGTTGGAGCAAAGAAGGATCCAGCAGCATACAGTGTTTGAACAGATATCCGATGCCCTCGTCGGAGCTATCGATGCAAAAGACAAATACGCTAATGGACATTCACGTCGCGTTGCCAAGTATTCGAAGATGATCGCGAAAGAGGTTGGGAAAAGCGATGACAAGTGCGAGCAGGTATACTATGCCGCGCTTTTGCATGATGTCGGAAGGATAGGGGTTCCGGTAGAGATATTGACGAAGAAAGGTAAACTTACGGATGAGGAGTTCGAGTATATCAAAGAGCATCCGGTCCTGGGTGGAAATATCCTTTCCAATATTCGCCAGTCCACATTGCTGAGCACGGGAGCCAGATACCATCATGAACGATATGACGGTAAAGGTTATCCGGAAGGAAAAAAGGGAACTGATATTCCCGAGATCGCAAGGATCATTGCAGTAGCTGATGCATATGATGCCATGACTTCAGACAGAAGTTATCGAAATGCAATGTCGAAGCAGGCTGCCAGGGAGGAATTGGTAAAGGGAACCGGAACACAGTTTGACCCCGGTTTTGTAAAGATAATGATACAACTGATAGATCAGGATGCTGAATTTTAGTCTCTGTTCCTGCCGTAATAATCCTCGAGTTTTTCTCTTGCTTTTTCATAGGCGCTCTTAAGACCGGGATCGAACTGGGTGCCCATCCCTTCGATGATTATCCTGTCTGCTTTGTCAAAATCAAACGCTTCTTTATATACTCTCTTGCTGACCAGGGCATCATAAACGTCGGCGATCGCCATGATGCGTGCTTCAAGCGGTATCTCCGCTCCCTTTTTACCTTCGGGATATCCGGAACCGTCCCACCGCTCATGGTGGTAGTGCGCCACATTCTCTGCGATCAGTTTGAAAAGATCATTGTCGGTGTTGAGAAGGATCTCGTGAATGACCTTTGCACCTTCCGCAGAGTGTTTCTTCATTTCTTCATATTCGCTGTCCGTGAATTTCCCCGGTTTTCGAAGTACGGAATCATCTACCGCGATCTTACCCAGATCATGCATGGGCGCAGCTTTTATCATGTTGGTGCAGAATTCGTCTGATACTACTGTTGTCCCCTCTTTTTTGATTTCATCGACAAGAATCCTGACACCTTCACTGGTCCGTCTGATATGCCCGCCGGTTGAATTGTCTCTGCTTTCAACCATCATTGCCAGACTCATGATCAGATTGTCGTGCATCTCAACAATGTGCTTGGTTTTATCGTTAACCTCTGACTGCAGTTCCTCGTTATACTTATCAAGAAGCTGCATGTATTTTCTGCTTTCGGTAGCGTCTTTGAAGGTGATTATGAATCCGCATATGCTCCGGCTGTTATAAAGAAAGTTTATCGTTGCATCAAAGAATTTATCGTCTGCAACATAGACGAACGCGTTATCGGAAGGGTCATTTTTGAATCTTTCAAGATATCCGATGATAGTTTTCTCGGATTCATCACGCCCGAACTCACCGTCCACCGCGAGATTTTCAAGAGACGGTATCAGTTTCCTTGCGACACTGTTACTGCCAAGATACCGGTATTTAAAATCAAATGAGATGAATCCTACAGACTCCTCCTGTACCATTGAGTCTACAACGGTTTCAGCCACATCATATAAAAGAGCACGGCGCGCAATGATAATATAAACGATCTGGGCCAGAACGAATCCGACCGGCAGGATTTCCAGCTGGGGTTTCAGGATCTTGATCAGTATCCAACTTAAAGCACAGATCAAATACGGTATCGACAGTAAAACAACGATAGTTCTCGGAACCTGTTTCTTCCGTACCCAGGAATATACCATGGCTATCAGTCCGAGCAGGATAAACAGGAGTGTGACAACATAAAAAAAGGTGTTCATGGGGCCGTGCGTTCTGTAAAACACCGGATCACCGGATATGACTTCAAGAGAATAATCTTTGTAAAACAGACCGAAGCGATCGGTAGTAAGAATGCTGACGAAATCGATGATACATAACAGGAAGAGTGCAAGAGTCACCCATCTGTTAACCACTATCATACAATGATCAAGGATACAGTACAGTATAAAAAACGGCAGAAAACATCCGCCAAGATAAATGATCTTCATCGCGGTCAGTCCGGCCTCGGCTGTTGTCGAAAGCCCGAGCATCATATACCCCAGACACGACAAAGGTACAAAAGCGAAGATCATTGTCAGATTTGTATTGAAGTGTTTATCCCAAATAAAGACATAGTTCACGGTACACAAGAGTGAAACCGCAAAAAGACTTCCGTAGAATGTCGCTAACATACAGACGGCTCTCCTTTATAAACAGTGTCCATAACGCTTTTAT
>CADCPL010000262.1 GCA_902803305.1 uncultured Lachnospiraceae bacterium | reverse complement strand
GGTATTAGCTTATATACAGCGGTATTCTGATATGCCAGTGTCTCATTATGCGCAAATGCGACTATTCCGGACACGGGTGCTTTGATCTCCTGCAAAACCCGTGCTGTATAAGGGTCACTTATAATTGCCAGAGCCTGACCTTCCTCAACCTTTTCGCCTGCTGCTGCGCATTGTTCAAAAAAGCCGGCATTCTGAGCCCTGACATCTACAAATTTCCTACTTTCCACCACCCTTGATAAATATCCTTCATATCCCTTGTATTCTATGATTTCCTGCTTTGACAGGAAGTTAAGTATAGCATCGACAGCCTGCTTTGCACTTTTCTTGTCAATACCACTCGTACTTGTTGTATAGATCGAAAAAGCATCCGTCTCCCATACCTGCCAGTTGAAATTAAGCGTCGCCGTATCAAAGGGTCTCGGATTATGAAGTACGACGTACGGGAGTCCAAACTTTTTCGCAAGCTCGATATTCTCCGCCCCTGTTTTCATCATTCTGACCTGGGGAACAAAATTGCCGGGCATATAAAATGAGGCGAACTGTATTCCGTAGCGATAATCCTTCACTTTCCTGAAAATCCCGTCAGCTATGCGTTGTGTCGTCTCTCCTAGTTCGTATCCGGGAAACATTCGGTTGATATCCGTATTGTCTATAGTCCAAAATCTCTTCTTTGTATTTACCGAGTATGGATTGCCGCAGGGAATTACCATTATTTCCCTGCCATCTTTAATCCTGCCCCTTTCCTCCAGAACGCCCAGTCTTTTTATCAGTTGAGAACATACATAAATCTGCTGATACTCATTTCCACGAAGGCTGCCCACTATGCAGGCAGAGGGCTCCCCCTTGCCGAAGCGATACCCGGCAACCCGAAAATCATCGCGATATAGTGCTTTGATCTCGTATAAAACTTCTATTTGCAAACCTGTTTCCTCCCGTCAGCCAAGTGCTTCGGAGCAAAGGATCCTACCCAAAAGAGAGCCTTCATCAACCACCGGGTATTCCCGTATCGTAAAAAGCCACCCGTTCACAGGGGCTTTGATCGTGCTTAAAAGATCGCCTGTGAGAGGATTAACAATGACCCCTATAATCTCATCTTTATCGATCATGGCACCATGTGTTTTCTCTTTCATAAATACACCCGAAACATCAGCATTCAGATAGTAAACATCATGCCCGCTCCCATTATTACAGACTATGGGATTATGATCGGGATGTGTCTCCTCCTTCCATATCCCCAATTGAAACATCAATGAAAAAATCCCTTCTGCAAGCTGATCTCCATATTCTTTCGTGATGCGCATACCGACGCCCATTTCTACAACAAGCGTATTGATCCCGCGGCTGTTTAAGCTGTGCGCAAAAGTGGATTCCAAAACCGTGCTTGCTCCGTGTACCCAGATAAAATCAACATTCGCCATCCTTGCAAGTGGTATAAGAGCATCTTTATGCTGTTCATTTACCCTAATCTGAGGAACCTCAGTGAGAAAAATGTTACTTGCATGAATATCAAATACAAGCGCCGTCCCTTCCATATCTTTCATTATCTCAGCCGCAATGTACTCATTCATGTCTCCGTTGTCATTACCGGGGAACAGACGGTTCATATCAAGATCAAAAGCCGGTATCCCTCTTGTGATATTATCGATGCCGAACGGATTCATTGCCGGATAAATATCAACAATCCCTTCAAGAGCGTCACTGTTATTTCTGATACGGTTTATCAGTTCATAACAGACATATTGTCCTTCCAGCTCATCTCCGTGAATCCCTGTTACTATAGCAATCCTTTTTGATTCTTCTTCGAGTTTCTTAACAGAAGCTCCATCGGGCATCAGCCGGTGTTTTTGGATCTTTAACTCCTCATCCACAGGCAGCTCAGTCTTTACAACCGTTTCGACAATATCAATCATTGCTGCTCTCCTCCACCACAACATGTATCTCCTGAAGTTGCTCGGGAAGACCATAAAAGAATCCCTGGTTTATTGTACAATCCTTAGCATCTCTCCCATGAGAAATGTTTATATACCGGTCATCCACCGGACAGTTGTTGGTCGGATCCAGCGCGATCCATTTTTCACCATCCGACACTTCGATCCACGCGTGGGACGCACCCTCTCCCATCATCATCCCGACCACATATCGGCACGGGATGTGTTCGTGACGCAAAAGTGCCAGAAATATATGGGCATAATCCTGACATACGCCCATAGACAATGCAGCTGCTTCCTCCGCAGAAGTGTTTATCTGCGTAATCCCCTGAACATATTTAATACTGTCATAAATGATGTTCATCCACTGCAATGCAACTTTCTGTACGTCATTACGGATGTCGTCTTTGTATGGCAGTTTTTCATATATTTCGAATAGAGACGGTCCCATATCGGTAAGGCCGGTATGATAACGGAACATTCCTATCCTGTGAGACGGCTCGACAGGCAAAAACACGTCTCCGTACACATACGCCTTCCCGCTTACATTTACGTTAAAATCAGTATGTTCTCCCTCTATCAGCCCATATATACAATGATTTCCGAATGAATCCGTCTCTTCTCCACCTACATAAGAGGGGGTGATATTGATATCCTGATATGTTATCTTCTGCCTCTCATTGTCTGCCGGAAAGCATCGGAGTGTAAAGTGATGACGGTTCACCGGCTTGGCAAATGACAACTGCATATTATACTGATAATCCAATCTGAGCATCCGCTGCCCCCTCGCCTATTATTTCCCATCTAAAGTATTCATATCTTCATCAAAAAGCGACTCGATCTCTTCAATGATCATGTCCTTTGGAGTATTCTCCATCTCAGCCAGATAATTCAGATGTGCAAGCTTTACCGAACTGTACCTGAGCCCTGTGCGACCGATCCGTGTATTAAGGCGCTTTAATTCACGTTTCAATTCAGAATGGCCCATGTTCATGCGGGCATACAGATCGATCCGTTCAACTCTCTTCCCCAGCTTGATAAGGCTTCTTACACTTTCACTATCTATACTGTCATCAGCCATTCCCCAAAATGCTACGATATTGTCAACAACTCTCTGTAACTGTATCAAAGGAGCATCCGACGATTTTGCTTTATTCATTGCATATATGGCAAGCTGAATGTAGGCAAGGGTTTCGCTTCCTATCTCCTCTCTCAATACAACCGCATTGTCATAGGCTCTTATAAGATTTGCATGGATCGAATTCGGATCTGACTCATCAAAACAATACCTTTTTATAAAGTCATCCTTTGACGAATAGATATTAGGAATATCCTGCGCCTTACAGTATTCATCATAGTCATGCTCCCTGAGTTCGATCATGGAATCAAACCTTTTGGCAAACTCCTTGATCGTTGTATATACTCTTTCACTATATCTGCCAAGCCAGTAAAGCTGATCACTATGTTCAACCGATAGAATAGCCATAATATTCCTCCTCTCTACAAAATCGTTGGAGATAAATCATTCTCCAAAACCCAGGTGTCCTTAAATCCCCCTCCTTGGGAGGAATTTACTATAAAGGAATCTGGATTTCTGGAAAATCTTGTGAGTCCGCTCTTCCATACCATAGGCTCCTCCGCCATAAGTACAAAAGCTCGAAGATCCGCCTTTCTGGGTACTTTCTCCCCATCCTCAAATATATCTATGTCACGGAAATCTATTACTTCCTGTGCTATGAATCGTCTCGGCTCTTTCTTCAACATGGAAATGAACCTTTCCTTTTCATCCTTTGTCATTCCTTGTCCGAAAACAACACCGTATCCCCCTGCTTCGGCAACATCCTTAAGTACAAGATCATCAAAATTCTCAATAACGTATTTCATATCCTTTTCATAAAACGGTAAATATGTCGGTGCATTATGAAGTATCGGTTCCTCGTCAAGATAATAGCTGATCATTTCGGGAACAAAATAATATATTCCCTTATCATCGGCCACACCATTACCCGGTGCATTCATAAGTGACACATTTCCTTTTCTGTAAATATCATATATATGCGGAATCCCTATTACGGATTCTGAATTAAAGTTCATGGGATCAAGGTATTCATCCGAAATACGCCTGTAAACAGCTCCAACCTTTTCCTTTCTGCCCGAATAATCCACAAAATACAAATGATCATTTTCAACGACCAATTCATTGCCGGTAACAAGATGTGCTCCCGTATGTTCCGCAAGATACGAGTGTTCAAAATACGCAGCATTATATCTTCCCGGAGTAAGGATAACAGTATGTCCTCCCACATTCACATGATCCATGGCTTTTCGTAGCATCTTTGCATAGTTTCTGTTTTCATATATGGCATTTTTCTCAAAGATTGCGGGCGAACTCTTGCGGCATATATCGCGTGCTATCATCGGATACGAAGCCCCTGAAGGAATTCTGAGATTATCTTCAAGAACAAACCACTGCCCATCCTTAGCCTGAACCAGATCAATTCCGGAAATATGTGTGTATATTTCCTTCGCGGGGCAAACACCTTCGCACTGTGCCAGATAACCGCTCCCCATATATACAAACTCTTCAGGGATCACATTATTACGTATGATCTTTTTTTCGCCATATATATCTTTAATGAACTCATTTAGAGCCATAACGCGTTGCTTAAGGCCTTTTTCCAGATATTCGAACTCCTTTTGTCCGATCGTTCGGGGGATCATATCGAATGGAAACAACTGTTCCTTAAAGGTTCCGTTCTTATATATACCAAACCTGACTCCGTACCTTGCCAGCAATTCGTTTACGGTATCAGAATAAGAATTCATTCCCTCTTTCTTCATATGCATCCCTCCAATCTTCAAT